>JBDTGD010000034.1:0-19976 GCA_039937595.1 Ginsengibacter sp.
TGATCTTAATGAATCCTGATGTTTTGTTGCTGGATGAGCCAACGAATCACCTGGATTTACCTTCTATTGAATGGTTAGAGAAATATTTGCAACATTATCGTGGCTCAGTGGTAATCGTTTCTCATGACAGGTATTTTCTTGATAGAATGGTCACAAAAGTGGTAGAACTTTATCAGCAAGAATTGCATTTCTACACCGGGAATTATTCTTATTATTTAGCGGAAAAAGAACAGCGCATCGAATTACAAAAGCGTGCTTATGAAAATCAGCAGGATTATATTCGTCAGCAGGAAAAATTCGTAGAGCGTTTCAAAGCAAAAGCTTCCAAAGCTGCAGCAGCACAGAGTATTGTGAAACGCCTTAATAAGATTGAACGCATAGAAAATACTGAATTGGAAAGGCCGAACATGAGAATCAATTTTACGATTGGCCATCAGCCCGGAAGAATTCTATGCACTTTAAAAGAGGCAACTAAAAGTTTTGGTAATGTAAGAATCGTGGAAGATACCGGCGCAGAAATAAACCGCGGTGATAAAATAGGACTGATTGGCGCCAATGGAAAAGGTAAATCAACTTTGCTGCGAATGGTGGCAGGAGTAGAACCTTTTGAAGGAGAAAGAATAGATGGCCATAATGTAAAAGACGCGTTTTATGCCCAGCATCAACTGGAAGCATTGAACCTGGAATATACCGTTCTGGAAGAAATGAATTATTCAGGAAGCGGTAAAACCGAGTTGGAATTAAGAACTTTATTGGGTTGCTTTTTATTCAGCGGGGATGACGTTGAAAAGAAAATCAAAGTGTTGAGCGGAGGAGAGAAAGCACGCGTGGCTCTTGCAAAAACAATAGTCAGCAAAGCGAATTTTTTACTACTTGATGAGCCCACCAACCATTTGGATATGCATTCGGTGGATTTATTGATTGAAGCGCTGAATAAGTATGAAGGAAGTTATATTTTAGTAAGTCACGACAGGTATTTTGTAAATAAAACTGCCAACAAAATATGGGAGATTGAAGATTATAAAATCAAAGAATTTGTGGGCACTTATGATGAATGGGAACGGTGGAAGCAAGAAAGAAAAGCAGCGGAGAATAATATAACTGCTAAAAAAGCGGAGCCAATTCCCGTTAACAAAAAGATTGAATCTAAAGCAAACAATCGTATTTCTGAAAATCGCGAACAGCAAAAAGAATTGCAAAAATTAAAAAAGCAATTTGAACAATTAGAAGAAAGAATTACTAAGGTGACAGAAGAGAAAAAGCAATTGGAAGCTTCTTTGGCGATGCCCGACATTTATTCTGATCATAAAAAATTTACTGAAGCGGAAAAAAAATACAATCTGAAAAAAGAACAATTATCCAGTGCGAACGCTGAATATGAGAAATTGTTTGAGAAGATGATGATTATGGAGGAGGATGCTTAACAAATATCAGTAAACGAACATTTTCAATTGATTTCTATCCTCTGTAGATTATTGGTTGTGTCTCATTTCTTTCCAAATATTAAGTGCTCCTTTTTAATCAGAAAATGAATTCAACTATATTTGCACAACTTTTTAAATTGGCTGGGAAATTGAACTAAAATTTTAATCTAACAGGCCCCGTAGCTCAGTGGATAGAGCAACAGCCTTCTAAGCTGTGGGTCGCACGTTCGAGTCGTGCCGGGGTCACTTTTTACTGTTTTTTGGAATTATAAATTCGTTTCTTTCAAAAACAGTTTATTCACTAAAATCGAAGTAGATATTTCTTCATCACTCTTATTTCCACAGAAATTTTTCATCTAAAAAAAAGAGTATGGACGTACAGATAGAAGGTAGCTGGAAAAAAGTGTTAAAAGACGAATTTGACAAAATCTACTTTCAGCACATAATTACTTTTCTCAAAACGGAAAAAGCATCCGGAAAAATTATATATCCTCCGGGGCCACTCATTTTTAATGCGTTTAAGCAAACGCCTTTTGATAAAGTGAAAGTAGTGATATTAGGGCAGGATCCTTATCATAACCCGGGTCAGGCACACGGACTTTCTTTTTCCGTACCTGATAATATAGCTCCGCCGCCTTCCCTGGTAAACATTTTTAAAGAGTTGAGAAATGACCTGGGCATTGAGATATCCACAAATGGCAATCTTGAAAAATGGGCTTCGCAGGGTGTATTACTATTGAATGCTTCATTAACTGTTCGGCAAAATGAGCCGGGAAGCCATTCAAACATCGGATGGCTGGAGTTTACAGACCATGTTATCCAAAAAATTTCAGATGAACGGGAAGGAATCATATTTCTTTTATGGGGAAAATTCGCACAGGAAAAACAATCCCTTATCGATGAAACAAAACATTTTGTTTTGAAAGCAGCCCATCCCTCTCCTTTTAGCGCCGCCAACGGTTTTTTTGGATGCAAACATTTCTCCAAAACAAATGAATTACTCATGAAACAAAATAAAGCCCCTATTGATTGGAAACTTTAATGCCGCTTAAAAAAAATTATTTTGAAAAATATTCTTGCTAAAATTTTTGCATTCTGGGCATTGTTTGTTTTTACAATTACATTACTGCCGATTGCATTAATCATGTGGATTATTGGATTGATACCAGAGCCACAACGCACAGAAGTTTTCAGACAAATCTCGAAAGCCTGGATGCAGACATTTTTTTTTCTAACCGGGTGCAGTCTTAAAATTAAAGGAAAGGAAAATTTTAAGAAAGATGAAAAATATATCGTTGTGTGCAATCATAATTCACTAATGGACGTACCCGTGACAACACCCTTTATTCCCCGTGCTAACAAAACTATCGCGAAAGCTGAAATGGCTAAAATACCGCTGTTTGGATTGATTTACAAAAGAGGTTCAATACTTGTTGATAGAAAAGATAAAAACAGCAGAAGAGATAGTTTTGGTAAAATGAAAGCAGTTTTGAACATGGGAATGAATATGTGTATTTATCCTGAAGGAACGCGCAACAGGACTGATTTGCCTTTAAAAGAATTTCACGATGGCGCTTTCAAATTAGCGACTGAAACTAAAGTTCCGATTTTACCTGCGATACTTTTTAATACGAAAAAAATACTGCCTCCCGGGAAAACATTTTATTTCTGGCCTGCGCGGATGGAAATTCATTTTCTACCAGCGATATATTTAAACAAAGAAGATAATTATGAATCTTTAAAAATGAAAATTCACGATATCATGAGTCGTTATTATGCCGAACATGTTAATGTGCTTTGAAATTATTTTTGGGGAAAAGTAAATTTAGCAAACAATCATTTCGGACAGGAGTCCGAAAAACTCAGATATTCTTTTCAGGCTAAAATGATTGCCTGGTTTTTAATGAACAACTGAAAGACGGTTTAGGGGAAAGTAAGAATCTTCGATAAATGTTGTTTTACTGGAGCTTGTGTTTTAAATTTTTTACTGAATTAAAATATTTTATTCAATCAGTTTATTTCGCATGCCATACATTATCAGTCCTCCTATAGTTTTGGCTCCTACTTTGTTTTTCATGTTTTGGCGAATGGTTTCGATGGTACGTGGGCTTAAAAAAACTATTTTTGAAATTTCATCCGTCGTTTTATCTTCTCCTATTAACTGTAATATTTTTAATTCTTTTTCATTAAAATTTATGGGAATCTCACTTCCATAATGCCTGCGAACATTTTTTTTCTGCATCAACTTTCCCATTACCGCCTTATTTACCAGTTGATTAAAGTAAAATTCTTCGTTCATACAGGTAAGTATCGCTTCATAAATTTCGTCGGGGTCTGTGGTTTTCGTTAAATAAGCATTTGCGCCCATTTCCATCATTTTGCTGATCATTTGCTGATCGTCATACATAGACAGAACAATAATTTTTAGATTTTCGTACTCCTTTCGAAGTAATTCTATTGCATTAATACCATCAATTTCAGGCATTCTTATATCCATCAATAACAAATCAGGTTCTTTGATCGCTATTTTGTGGAGGAGGTCTTTCCCATCTTCAGCTTCCCATATCATTTTTAGATCCTCCCGTGGGGCGAGCGCCATCTTAATGCCGTCTCTAAAAATCTTATGATCATCCGCAATAGAAATTTTAATAGTAGAAGTTAGTGGCATTGAATTTTATCTTAGGAATACTGTAAATATATGGAGATTAACGAATACTTAATTACTATATTACTTATATTTTAGGCTATTATTCAAAAATTTTAAACTTTTTTCAAAAAGAGATCATAGTAAATTTACTATTTTACTATAGTATTTTTTCGATTTTAATTTTTTGTACTTTCACTCGCAATTGTGTATTTATCCTGTATCATTAAAAACGAAAAAGTGCGAACTAAATTATAATTCAAAATTAAATATCGTAATTTCTCACAAAATATTTATTACTGCATAATAGAAGTACCAAATTAGCGTTATGTGATCCAGCGAAAAAACAATAATTGTAACTAGATCAATCGCTTATGCGCAGATAAGCCTGGAGAAAAAAAATTAAAATAACATACTTTCGCATCTTTCGCGCCAAAATCCAAACAAAGGCGTTCACAATTTTTGCCTGATTTCTTTGCTTTTTATCAATTTATCCAAACGTTCAAATCGGCAATTTGAAGATTTTATGTATGGTAATTTTACCACATCTAAGCCGTATATTTACTATATTTTCCCTCGTTTTTATACGTGCCATTTTCTCTTAAACTCATACCTGTAGAGTATTTTACCGAAAAAAAAATAAAAGTTACGAAAATAACATATTGTTTAGGATTTTTCTTTTTCGGAAGTTGGTGTCTGATTTCTGAATTAAACCACATTTTTTAAAACCACAAAAACTACAAGTATGACACAAAATGCACTTGAAACCAAAACTCTCGCTCAAGTAGGCGAAGAAATCGGATTAGCTGAAGGTACCCAATTGGTACAAAACTTCAGAAACGCTAATCCTGAAGCAACTCCGGGCTATTACATCGGCCGCAACATTATTGACCAAATCCTGAACCAACCAGGATGTGTTGGAATTACTTTCCGTAAATGCCTTTCAGAAACTAATGAAGAGCATTTAGTTTATACTGGAGTTGATGCAGAAGGAAAAGACATTCTTTCTTATTCAGTAGTTACCAATACCGGTGATATTGAAAAATATGATGGTATAGTAGCTGATAAAATTATCATTGACTGGACTCTTATTGGAAAATGAGATTAGAAACATGTAAAAAGCTGTATTTGTCTTCAGTATACACTAAAACTTAAAATATGTAGTTATATTTGGGTAAATATTAACTGCAATTTTAAAGACATTACTATATACAGGTATTTTTTCCACCACACTACCCTTAGTGTTTTGTTTATTATTCAAAACAAATAATAAACAAAAATCGCTAAGGGTAATTTTCTTTTATATTCTTTACTGCGTGACAAACGAAGTAATGAGCTATTATTTGCAATCTATTAGAAGCGAATATTTTATATGGCTACTTTATACCTTTACCATTGTAGAATATTCATTCTTTTGCTATTTTATTTACACCATCCTGCAAAAAAATTTCATCAAAAAAGTGGTTCCTTTTATTTGGATGGGGTTTGTATTGCTTGCCCTTATAGATATCATTTATATATCAAAGAAAAATGCTTTTGATTCATTTGCTTCAGGGATCGAATCTATCATTATTCTCTTACTCTGTATTTCTTACCTGTTCTCTGAGATAAGAGGTTCTAATTCCCTGGCGCTGTATTCCACTTTCAATTTTTGGGTGGTGATAACATTCCTTATTTATTTTTCAGGCACCTTCTTCCTTTATTTATTAACCAATAAAATGTATAAGGAAGCTTCTTTTCATAGATTATACTTTATCATTAATATTTCCTCTAATATTCTTAAAAATATTTTTTTATGCGTAGCAATGACTATGAAATTGAATGACACAGTAAACCAACAAAAAGCAACAATCCCTGATTTAGACGACGACCTTTTTATTCAATCAAGCACTAATTATCAAAGCTAAATGTTTTTTATAGAGATAAAGAATACTTTAGATATTTCCAGCATCTTAGTCGTAGGTACACTTGGGATGTTAGTGATGGCAATAACATTGGTTTCAGTTATTGTTTTTCACCAGCGAAGGGTGCTTAAGTTTAATAGAAAGATTCAAAAAATGGAGGAAGAGCGACAGCAATTGCTTTTGCGGGCTTCTATACAATCACAGGAAGAAGAAAGGCAACGCATAGCGGCAGATCTTCATGATGATGCCGGGCCACTTTTAGCAACAGCCAGGCTTTACTTAAATGAGAATTTAATTCACCAGGAACCGGCAATACAACTTCAGGCAATTTTCAGTTCCAAACAAATTATTGACGATGCCATTCAGTTGATACGGAATATTTCGCATAGCCTGTTACCACCTACTTTAAAAAACTTTGGACTTGAAGCAGCTCTAAAAGATCAGTTTGAAAAAATTAATGGTTCAGGCATTATTAATGCAAGCGTTCGCTTTCACGACAACAGGGAGCGCCTGAGTGATGAGCAGGAGTTATTTGTATTCCGCATTTTGCAGGAATTGGTCGCAAATATTATTAAACATAGTAGCGCGGGTTTTATTCATTTAACACAAAATGCTCAGGGAAAAAATGTTTATTTTCGCATTCATCATGACGGGAAAGGTATCCTTCAACAGGATTTTGAAAAATTAGAATACCACTCTTCAGGGCTGGGTTTAAAAAATATACAGAGCAGAGTGAGGGTTTTGAAGGGAAAAATACTTTTTGAAATCGACAGTACCCGGACCTACTACAAAATAACCCTTGAAATTCCAAGATAATTAAAAAAAATAAAATTGTTGGTTTATAGATGAATTTCTATTATCTTTTCCATTAAGCTATTAAATATGACCCCCGAAATAATTAATGTAGCCATAGCGGACGATCACCAAATATTCAGGAAAGGCGTTATTCTTTCCTTAAAACCATATCATAATATCAGATTTATTTTTGAAGCGGAGAACGGTGAAGAACTTATAAAAGGAGTTGAGAAAGAACAGCCTGATATTGTATTACTGGATTTGAAAATGCCCGTAAAAGATGGCATTGAAACTACTAAGTACCTTAATAAATATTTTCCCAAGGTCAGGATATTAATACTCACCATGTTTGAAGACGAGCGATTTGTCGGTCATTTAATGGAGAGCGGTGCAAACGGATATTTACTTAAAAACACTGAACCCGCAGAGATAAAACAGGGGATAATGGATGTAATGACTACCGGTTTTTATCTTAATAATTTTGTGAGCCGGGTATTAATTAAAAAAAATTATTCAAAACAAAATTTTAATCCCAGTTTAAAAAGTGAAATAGTAATCAGTGAACGGGAAAAGGAAGTGTTGTCATTAGTTTGTATGGAATTTACCGCGCAGGAAATAGCTCAAAAAATGGAGATCAGTGCCAGAACAGTAGAAGCAATTAAAGATAGGTTAATGCAAAGGTTCGATGTAAAAAATTCGGTGGGCTTGGTATTTTTTGCAATGAAAAACTCATTGATTGATTAGCAAATTTTCGCTCAAAATTCCATATCCGGAATTTCACCATCTACAATAAGTTTCCCAAGAGTTTTATTTTTTATTTCTTCCACGCTTACGCCCGGGGCTTTCTCTAACAGCAAAAATCCTTTATTCGTAATTTCAATGACGGCCAGATCAGTTACTATTTTTTTTACGCAGTTGATTCCTGTTAATGGCAATTGACATTTGGATAGCAATTTAGATTCCCCTTTAGAATTGGTATGCATCATGGCTACAATAATATTTTTAGCACTTGCCACAAGATCCATTGCGCCGCCCATTCCCTTTACCAATTTCCCGGGAATTTTCCAACTTGCAATATCTCCAGATTCACTTACTTCCATAGCTCCCAATACCGTAAGATCTACTTTGCCCGCACGTATCATTCCAAAACTCATTGCACTGTCAAAAAAAACAGAACCAGGCAATGTCGTTATGGTTTGCTTTCCAGCATTAATCAGGTCTGCATCTTCTTGTCCCGCTAATGGGAAAGCACCCATTCCCAACAATCCATTTTCTGATTGCAAGGTTACTGTTATTCCTTCAGGTATATAATTAGCTACCAGTGTAGGAATGCCTATGCCAAGATTTACATAGTACCCATCTCTCAATTCCCTGGCTATACGTTGAGCTATTTGATTTTTATCGAGCATAGATTAATGTGATAATGTTCTATTGTGATAATCTGCTAACTGGCTAATACTATGGATTGCATTTTCTTAATTTTCACATTAGCTAATTGGCTAATCAGCTAATTCCTTACTGTTCTTTGTTCGATTCTTTTTTCATAATTACTCCCCTGAAAAATGCGGTGAACATAGATACCAGGTGTGTGAATTTCATTTGGATTTAATTCGCCGGGTTCTACTAATTCTTCAACCTCGACAATTGTAATTTTCCCAGCCATAGCCATTAGAGGATTAAAATTTCGTGCTGTTCCTCTATAAATTAAGTTTCCAAATGTATCTCCTTTCCAAGCTTTTATTAAAGCAAAATCCGCATCGAAAGCATATTCCAATAAATATTCCTTACCATTAAACATACGTGATTCCTTTCCTGTTGCCACTTCAGTACCTACACCTGCAGGAGTAAAAATAGCAGGCATTCCATAGCCTGTTGCCATACAGCGCGTGGCAAGTGTTCCCTGGGGTATTAATTCCACCTCAAGTTCACCGCTTAAAAGTTGCCTTTCAAACTCTTTATTTTCTCCTACATAGGAGGCAATCATTTTTTTTAATTGCTTTTTTTTCAACAATAACCCTATTCCAAAATCGTCTACTCCTGCATTATTGGAAATACAGGTCAGTTCTTTTGTCCCTTTTTTTTCTAATGCCGCTATACAATTCTCAGGAATACCGCAAAGTCCGAAACCTCCAAGCATAATAACATTTCCAGTGGAAATATCATGAATTGCTTCATCAGCATTTTTATAAACTTTTTCCATTTAAAGTATTATTTCATCTATGAGGTTTAAATCCTTTTTCGAGATGAAGTAAATTCATCCTTTGCTTTTGAGCATAAAGGCTATCAAAGATAACTTTTAATTTTAAAGGATGTTTTACGTACCAATTGTAGCTCTCATTAAAATGAGCCGAATCAGTTTTATGAATTTCAAATACTTTTTTAGCTAATAACTTTGTTTTAATAGCTTTATCTACCGTCGAATCTTTAAGGGCTGACTCATTTGCCAGTGCCTGGGATCTCATTACATCCCATATAATGCCTTTCATTTCTTCTGGATTTATTATGTCAGAAGGCACTTTGTCTTTCGAATAACAGGAAAAAAGTGTCATCAAAAAGATAACATAAATAAAGTATTTCATCATTTTAATTGATCCTGATATTTGGCAGCTGACGATACATCCAGGCGAGTTAAAAAATTCAGCGCTTTTGATTTCTCCGTCGGATTTGATTTGGAGAATATTGAAATTAATTCCTGTGTTTTTGCCTGGAAGAAAAATTGAAGAATCATAGTGTTCGGGTTATCCGCATTGAATGTGTTTAGCATGCTCAATACTTTTAATACCTGGCTTCTGGCTTTTACTTCCTGGTCGTACAAATTATCCAATCCCAAACGATAATAATCATAAATAGCATCATGAAAAATGTTGTATTTACTGTTGAGAACATTTTCTGCGAGCCAATAGCGATTCCTTGTTCCATCAAAAGCTTTCCAGCCTAAAATAGTTCTGTCTTCAGGAGCATTATTTACTATGTTCTGCGCTTTTTGAAAATAATTATTTCCGCCCCGCTGTGAAAAAGAATCATAATCAAATCCCAAAATCATGTCAATCCAATAAGCAAATACCGCTGTAAGATTAGATACCAGCGCATCCGTACCCGAAACCCTT
Source organism: Ginsengibacter sp. (assembly GCA_039937595.1). Lineage (GTDB taxonomy): Bacteria > Bacteroidota > Bacteroidia > Chitinophagales > Chitinophagaceae > Ginsengibacter. Next base: position 9,875 of record JBDTGD010000034.1, read on the forward strand.
GACTCATTAAAATCCAATTGCTGAAATTGAATGTATTTGAAAATAATGTCATTATCCTGATAATTAATCATGGGAGAAAGATAGGAAGAATTAAAAACCGGCCGTGCTGACTGGATTGTTAAAGATGCTTTATAAACATTGGCATCCCCCGTGGATTCGAGGTTCAATAAGAAACCACACTCTATTTTTTCGTTCGTATTAAAATTGTCGCTGGCCCATTTTCTATTATTTACAAAATCATTGAGTGCTGTTTGTAAAGTCTGGAATGTGTTCTTATCGACATTGCCTCCTACCCTATTGCTCAAAACACTTACGCGGGCCCTCAATTGGGCATTGCCTGCAACAGTGCAGAGACAAATTAAAAAAAACAGGAAAAATTTATTCATTTCTATATTGAATAATGGCGTTTACTAGATCTGCTGCAACCTCTTTTTTTGTTTTTGCAGGAAATTGATATTCTTTATGATTATTATCAAAAATAGTGATTTTGTTAGTATCATATCCAAAGCCGGCACCGTTATCATTTAAAGAATTCAAAACAATCAAATTGGCATTCTTCGCTGCCAGCTTTTTTATTGCATTTTTCTTTTCATTATTGGTTTCCAGTGCAAATCCAACCAGGGTTTGCTTTTTGGATTTTAATTCCCCCGCTTTTAACAGAATGTCTTTCGTTTTGACCAATTCAAGTGGAAGTTTTCCTTCGGTCTTTTTTATTTTTTCCGAGGCTTTATTTTTCGGTGCGAAATCCGCTACCGCTGCAGCCATAATAATAATATCATAAGAGTTGAAATTTTTGATGCATGCATGATACATTTCATCGGCAGAAACTACCCTGGTTGTTTTTATGCTTTGTTCAATTTCAATTTCCGAGGGTCCTATTACCAAATGCACTTTAGCTCCTCTTGTATAAAGTTCTTCTGCAATGGCAACGCCCATTTTACCACTTGAATGATTGCCAATAAACCTGACAGGGTCAATTGCTTCATAAGTGGGCCCGGCAGTTACCAATGCTTTGATTCCTGTCAGCTGCGATTCCTTTGCAAAAAAATCTTTTAAAAAATCCATGATTTCTTCCGGCTCTGCCATTCTACCTTCTCCTGTTAACCCGCTTGCCAATTCTCCATTGTTTACAGCCAGGAATTTGTTACCATGTTGTTTTAAAATCTTTATATTTTCTTTCGTGGCCGGATGAAGCCACATATCTTCATCCATCGCAGGCGCTATTACCACCGGGCATTTAGAAGAAAGATAGACCGCCAGCAATAAGTTATCGCAAATGCCATTTGCCATTTTAGCGATAGTGTTACAGGAAGCAGGAGCCACCAGCATCACATCGGCCCAGCGGCCAAGCATTATATGATTGGTCCAGGATTCTTCATCAAATAAATTAGTAAGGACTTTATTTTTTGAAAGTGTGGAAAAAGTGAGCGGTGTTATAAAATCTTTTGCGCCTTCCGTCATAATCACTTTTACTTCAGCTCCTGATTTTACCAGTAAACGAACTAATATTACTGATTTATAAGCAGCAATACTTCCTGTGATACATAATAAAATTTTTTTTCCTTTAGGCACGGCACATTAAATTTAATTATCTTAAAGGGGATTATTATAATTTGTCTACAAATTTATAGCAATTTTATCACCAATTATCATTGCAGCGCCAACTCCTTCTGCAGGCAGCGAATAAGGAATCCAAAGAGTGGCCAGGAGAGAATTCCTCTGTCATTTCCTTTCTGTCATAGATTAAACACAAAATCACGATTAAATGTTGGTTTACTATGAAACCAAATAAAAAAAAAGCCCACTATCAAGTGGGCAAATTTTGAAACAAAACAAACCTTAAGGTTATTTCTTTTTATTTGCTTTATACCTCTTGTCTAGTGTACCGTCTTTCTTTTTTGGTCCGGTAGTAGTTGTCGTAGTGCTTGTCTTGTTTTCCTTAAATCTTTTGTCAGCAGTTCCATCGGCCTTTAGATGTTTTGAAGTTGTACCAGTTGTTTTAGTCACTTTGGTTTTAGTAGCAGGAGTAGTTGCAGTGGTTGTAGCCTTCTTTTTGGTTGTTTTTACTTTTGTCTGCGCATTCGCGAAAGAAAACGACGCTACAAAAAACAGAATGGCAAGGATGATTTTTTTCATTTTTATATTTTTTAAAATTTGAAACATAAATGTAGTGTTTCGGCAAACACATTTAAGGATTCAGAATCGTAAAAGGATTTAATTTTAAAGATTTTACAATTTGATGACTAAGACTGAGCCGACGGATATAGTTACTCATCTCCCTTTTTGCCATTTTTGCTTTTGAAACGTTTTCTTATTTTAGGCCACCAATTATTTCGGCAAATTCAGAAGCATTTAATGAGGCGCCTCCTACAAGTCCACCATCTACATCAGGTTTACCAAAAATCTCTTTTGCATTATTGGCTTTTACGCTTCCTCCGTATAAGATAGAAACCGTTTCTGCTACTTTTTCTCCATATTTTTGGGCAAAAACATTCCGAATGTTGGCGTGCATTTCCTGGGCCTGCTCGGCGCTGGCTGTTTTTCCGGTACCGATTGCCCATATTGGCTCATAAGCAATTATGAAATTTTTAATGGCAGACGATTCCAGGTGAAAAAGACTTTCTTTTAATTGATTTTCTACAAATTCATTTTGCTTTCCGCTTTCTCTTATTGCTAATGATTCTCCGCAGCAAAAAATAGGTTTTAATTTGTTTGCCAGGCATACATCCACTTTCTGTGCAAGGGTATTATTATCTTCACTAAAATATTCACGTCTTTCGCTGTGTCCGATGATAACATATTCAATATTGCATGATGAAAGCATTGGTGCGCTTACTTCCCCGGTAAATGCGCCGGAATCCTTGGTATAGCAATTTTGCGCAGCGATATAAAAACCTTTTTTTGTTTTTATCAACTCGTTGGCTAAAAGCAAATATGGAAATGGTATTCCAAAAACAACCTGTTGGTCCTCAGACAATGAGATATTTTTTTGATTAATCTCACTCAATAATTCAATGGCTTGCTGTTGGGTTAAGTTCATTTTCCAATTGGCAGCGGCTATTTGTTTTCTCATTTTGTATTTTTTATTGATAAATATTTTTTAAAGATTGAATTTCAATCGAACTAATTTCCCTGTTTTTTAATTTCATCCAGTTGTTAATATCGGTGATGGCTTTTGCGAAGATATATTTATCGCTTCCCCAGGTAAAATTGTCAACAAATTTTTCAGGAGGAGTATTGCCAAATATACTGCAACATACGCCTACAACGGTTCCTGTATTAAAAGAAGTATTAATGGCACACCGGCTATAATCGCCCATCAGCAATCCGCATTTTTCTCCTGCAGTTACAAACTGGTTGTCTTTCGGGCTCCAGATTTTTACTTTTGAAGCATTATTTTTCAAATTGGAATTACTGGTACCTGCACCTAAGTTGCACCACTGACCTATTACCGAATCCCCAAGATATCCATCATGGCCCTTGTTAGAATAACCCATCAGGATTGAATTCTTTATTTCGCCGCCCGCGAGACAAAATGGGCCAATAGTAGTAGCGCCATAAATTTTAGTCCCCATCTTTACACGACTTCCCTCTCCTATTGCTATCGGTCCACGAAGCAAACAGCCTTCCTGTATTTCCGCATTTTTGCCAATATAAATCGGCCCCGATTCTGCATTTAAAACCGAGCAACTAACTGAAGCGCCATTTTCTATAAAAATATTTTCGGGAGAAAAAACCTGGTTAGAAGAATGAATCTTCGCAGAAGTTTTGCCTTCTGTTATCATTCTAAAATCCTGCCAGATAGCCCAATCATTGTATTCAAAAATTTGCCATGGATGTTCCAGAATTTTGCAATCGGCGCTAAATGGTATTTTTTGCTTTCGAGCGGAAATTTCCTGCAAAAAATTATTAGAAGGAAGAAAATTAGCAGGATACGTTATACAATCCTCCTCATTGTAATTGTGGATTAATTTTTCGGACGCAATAAATACCTTGCCTGGAAAATAAAACTGCCATTTTTCAAATAAAGTAAATATTCCCGACCTCGCATGAGCCATAGAACGCACTTCGCCAAAAGGGAAGAGAGATTTATTAAAGGTAATATCATCAATTAAAATGTTCATGAACTTACCCGGATATTTTTACAAAGGAAGTAAAAATAAAAAAAATCCCTCTGATGCAGGAGGATAAAAAAATCAAAACTAAAAATTTACTATTTCTTTTTCTCGTAACGTCTCCTGAACTTATCAATACGTCCTGCAGTATCTACGAGCATATTTTTACCTGTATAAAAAGGATGAGATGTATTGGAAATTTCCAGTTTTATAACAGGATAATCTTTCCCATCTTCCCATTGCACTGTTTCTTTTGAAGCTGCGGTAGAGCGGCTCAAAAACATAGTGCCATTACTCATATCACGAAAAACTACAAACCTGTAGTTGGATGGATGAATGTCTTTTTTCATATTACTTGTTTTTAAACATGGCTTCCCGGTTTTCGGTCTCCATGTATTTTTTGAGTGTGCGAAGGTAAATCAATAAAATAAATTAGCAAAACAAAAAGAGATTAATTTTTCATATTCACATGCTGCAATGCCAGGCCAAGGTCCCAACCTCTCGAAGCTTGTATTACTGCCTGAAGATCGTCAATTTTTTTACCCGAAACCCTGACAATATCATCCATAATGGAAGCCTGCACTTTAAAATTACCATCCTTTATCAGTTTCACAATCTTTTTGGCATTCTCCTGGCTGATTCCATTTCTTACCTGTACTTCTTTTTTTACCACTTTCCCACTTTGAAAAGGCTCTTTTGTAAGATCATAAATTTCTCCTGCTAATCCCTGTTTCACGCTTTTACTGATAAGTACATCGATGATTTGGGACAACTTCATTTCGCTGTCAGCTTCTAAATTTAATTTAAAGTCTTTTTTATTCAGATCAATCACAACGTGATTTCCCTTGAAATCAAACCTGTTTTTAATTTCTTTTTCTACAGTGTTGATTGCATTATCGAGTGTCTGTAAATCAACTTTACTTACGATATCAAATGATGGCATAATGGGAATTTTTATATTAAGCAGCAAAGATAAAAAATGTTATGTTCAATCTTCTGCAAATGGCTGGATTAAAAGCGTTTCAATTTTAAAATCTGCATCCAGGCCGACCAATAATTGTAAATCAGGCTGCCCGGCTACTTTATATTTATTAATCCCATTAATTGTTTTTATGAAAGTTACTTTTTTGTAATCATTAATGGGATACAATTGATTCTTTGAAACGTTTTCAAAATTCTCTTTAGAAATATGCGATTTAAAATTATCGCCGCACATCCTGTAAATACTATCAGACTGATGATTTGCTAAATATGCAATTACTTTATTACCTATGGAATCAGTTTTTAATTGTATTAGTGTTTTCGTTTGCGCCTGTATGTTAGCCACGAATATAAAAAGTGCAATATTGATAACTATTATTTTCATATTATTATTTTCCACAATCTACGTCAAAATATTAATGCTTATCAAAGGATCAGGGATAATACGCCTTGTGTTCATCAGTAAATGAAGAAATTTTGCTTATTCTCATTTTAATTACCTGAACTCTTTATCCTGCTTTGCTCATCTGATGCGCCACCGGTTCTTCTCTGTTGCTGATTCTTTATTGGTTTACCAAATCTATACGAAAATGTAAGTGACACAGTTCTGCTATCCCATGAATTTTTGATTCTTGCATCTATATCCTGGTAGTTTACGTATCCTGAAAATTTTTGTGAAGCAAAAATATCACGTATGCTTAGTTTTAAACTTCCTTTAGTTTTCAAAATTTGTTTTTGCACTCCTGCATCAAGTCTCCACATTGGATATTGTATCATCTGGCTTTCTATTCCTTTTGATCTGTAGAAGCCACTTAGCTCTGCGCTCCAGCCTTTATTAACTTTAAACTGATTATTTATATTTGAAAAGAAAGTAGTTCCATTTACATTCAGTTCTCCACCGCTTAATTCACCTTTATAAGTATCGTGCGTCACGTTGGCGTAAAGATTGGTAGTCCAGAATTTGGTAATCGGAAAATTGGCGCTTACGGCTAATCCAAAATTCGTTTTTGATGCAAGATTTTCTTTTGTTACAAAAGTTTTTCTTTCGCTCGTAATTTGTTTTAATACTTCGGTAAAAACATTGTGAACTTCACTATAATTAAGTGTGGTAGTAAGAAATCCATTATAGGTATGTGATAGCTCAAAATTATCTGAAAACTGAGGCTGCAATAATGTATTGCCTACCTGATAGGTATATTCATCAAGGAAATAATAAAATGGATTCAGATCCTGATAATCGGGGCGGTCAATTCTTCTTCCGCAATTAACCGAGAAAGTATTTTTCTTATTTGCTTCATAGCTTACATATACGGTAGGAAAAAGATCGGTATAGTTTTTTGTAAATACCGAATCAGGATGAGATGGATTGCCTACCTGGTGGCCATTTGCATTCGTATTTTCTGCTCTTAGCCCTGCCTGTACGCCCCATTTTTTTATTTGCCTGCTGTAATTTATATATCCTGCATTGATGTTTTCTTTGTAAATAAAATGATTGGTTTTGCCATAATCTATCACATTTCCGCCAGAAGTATTATCCTGATATAGCGCATTATTATCGGTAGTTACATAACTGCTTTTTAAACCAGTTTCTATTTTAGCGCTTTTTTTAAGAGGAAATGTAAAATCGGTTTTTGCCGAATAAATATTTACATTAGAAGGAATAGCTCCTATTAATTGAGATGGGGATTGCCTGACAGAATAATCAGGATTTAAAAAATTATTTATCAAATTCTGAGCTGAGGTTTGATAGTAAGTAAGGTAATCAACATCTACAGTAAATTCTTTTCCGGTAGAGTCAAAAAGATGGCGAAGATTAAGGTTAGTGGAAAAATTGTTTGACTTTCCTTTATTGGAATTACTTGCTACCACGATAGAATCAATTCGATTATTCGCATCATTAAGGTCTGTCCGATTAAGGCTATTCTGCGATGATGGATTAATGTATCCCGACATTACAATTCCAAGAGTCGTTTTTTTATTCGCATAAAAATCCATCCCTAACTTTAAATTTTGATATTGAGAATTTCTTTTTGTCGAAGTATGCTGGTCAAATATGGTTTGTACTTCTTTAGTATTAGGATCTCTAAATTTTCTAAGAATATATAAATCATTTCTGCTTTGCCAAAGCGAATAACTGTAATTGCCGAAAAGATTTACTTTACCTGTACGGTAATTGATATTAAGGCTATTGTTAGTTCTGGTATATTCTGCCTGCGAAATGGTACTGGTTACACTTCCATTTATTCCACGCATTTTATTTTTCTTTGTCTTAATATTAATAATCCCGGAATTTCCTGCGGCATCATATTTCGCAGAGGGATTCGTCATAATTTCGATCTGGTCAATATTAGACGATGGCATGTTTTTTAAAAAATCAGCTAATTCCTGGCCACTCAGGTAAGAAGGCTTGCCATCCATCATGATCATTACTCCGGCTTTCCCTTTCAGGCTCACATTCCCATCTTTATCTACAGTTACTCCGGGTGATTTCTCGAGCACTTCCAGCGCGGTAGTACCTGCATTTGTAATGGATGCATCTACGTTAATTATAGTGCGGTCAATTTTTCTTTCTATGAATTGCTTTTTTAATTCAACGGTTACCCCCTGCAATGTTTTAATATTCTCTTTTAGTTTTAAAACACCAACCTCAACATTTTCGTCTTTTTTAATTTCAATCGGAGCACTGTACGTGGCTAAATGCCCCGTAGAAGTTGCCAATAAATAATATTTACCCGGCGATACCCTCTCAAATTCAAAATTGCCATCTTTGTCAGTCAAATTTATTTTGACCAGGGCCGAATCCGGCAAATGGTAAAGCGATACAGTGGCAGCATCTAAAATTTTCTGATCGCCACCATCAGTTACCTTTCCGGTGATAACACCATGATTCGTTTGAGCGAAAATAGAAATCGAAAAAATTGAGATTGCCAAAGCGAAAAGAATTATTTTTTTCATATTGAAAGTATTAGTTTGTTTGAAATACTACGGGCCAAAACTAAGTAGTATGTCTTACATAGTACATAGTTATACACAAGTGGTAATATTTCCTTTTTAATTGGTGGAATTTTTATCTAAACGGATGGGATATAAAAAAGTTACAAATAAGATATTACAGCAAACAGGAATGCGTATTTATTCTTCGTTTACTGTTTTTCGAATGTCCCAATCGCTGTGAACATACTTATGATGGGAGTCATTTTGAAATGAACCGCGAGAAAAAACGGAAGCATCATTAATTCTTCTAAAGCATAAAAATCAATAAAATGATTGCAAGGATTTCAAATTCTGTAAAAGGCATTTCTTATTTTTACCGTTTGATCTTTCAGAATTTTAAAATAAACCGCGTATGCAACATCCGTCAAAAAAATTCTTAGTATTCACCCTCTTGTTTTTAGGTGCTTGTACAAATAGTAATAATAACAATCACCCAAATGCAATCACACCTGATGAAAAACCGGGAAATAGTGACCTTAAAAGATCTGATGTAACTGAGTTTGGGTATTTTAAACCTGATGGAGATTCTTTGATAATTCCAACATTTGAAATTGAAGTCAACCTAAGTCCAAAAGCCAAGGCTAAACTTTCAAAAAATAATGAAACCATAATAGTGAGCGCTTCTTTCATAGGTATGCCTAAAGACACTACATCAGAAGATTTTAAAAATTCCGGCCAAATCGGGATTGCCGGTAAGGACATCGAAATAAGAAATGACAGTATAGCGAAGTTTGAAAATATCAGGTTTTCAAAGTCTCTTTACGATTCACTTGCTGACAAAGACATTCAATTACTGATTAACGTTTTTTCAGGAAGACATTCTTCTCCCGATAATCTGCTGAACTGTGGCATCATACAGGAAAAAATGAGTAAGGTGAAAGGAAAAATATTTACGATCGATTGTAAATTGATTTATGGGGAAGATTGAATTAAATTTGGCGTAACGATTAAAAGAATGCAATAAACTTCTTTCATCACTGTAACTGATTATAAAATAAACATGCATATAAAAATCTTTTTCCTGTCAATCATTGTTTCAATGCTGATGCCGTCTTGCGCTTCAAACCAGGAGAACCCCTATAAAAACTGGAATGTATATGGAGGTACAAAGGATGCATTGCATTATTCGTCTTTGACGGAAATAGATACCAGTAATGTGGATCAATTAAAAGTCGCGTGGGTTTATCACACCGGCGATGCTGACACATTAACCCATACACAAATTGAATGTAATCCAATCATTGTAGATAGTATGATGTATGCTACTTCAGCAAAATTGAAATTACTGGCGCTTAATGCGGCTACCGGTAAAGCAAAATGGGTTTTCGATCCTGTTGTTTCTCTTGCTACGGATTCTGTTCCGGCATCGCAATTAGCATCGGTTTTTTCAAATGCCTGCCGTGGCGTTGCTTACTGGACTGATGGAAAAGATGATAAAAGAATTTTTTATACAGCAGGTTATTATTTGATCTGTGTGGATGCCAACACTGGTAATCTTGTAAAAACTTTTGGCAATAATGGCCGGATAGATTTACACGACGGCCTTGGGCGGGATGTCAACGATCTTTACATTACGTCTACTACGCCGGGCACTATTTATAAAAACTTGTTGATACTCGGCTCACGTGTGGCGGAAGATGCAACCGCGGCACCGGGGGATATCAGGGCTTTTAATGTGATCACCGGCAAACAGGAATGGGCTTTTCATACCATACCGCATCCGGGCGAATACGGCTACGATACATGGGAAGACAAAAACGCATGGCAAAATTTGGGAGGAGGTAACAACTGGTCGGGTATGAGCCTTGATGAAAAAAGAGGAATTGTTTTTGTTCCAACAGGGTCCATATCTTTTGATTTTTATGGTGGCAAAAGATTGGGCAATAATCTTTTTGGAGATTGCTTACTTGCGTTAGACGCCGCAACCGGCAAGCGTATATGGCATTTTCAAACAGTTCATCACGATTTATGGGATAGAGATCTTCCAACAGCTCCTTTACTGGTCACCATTA
>JBDTGD010000035.1:0-5576 GCA_039937595.1 Ginsengibacter sp.
ACAAAGCGGTAGATTCACCATACCTGGTATGAGCGGTTGGCATGCCGCGCCGCAATGGAGCATGGTCCATTATGTCATCGTGAATCAAAGTGAAATTGTGAAAAAGTTCAATAGCAGAAGCCACATAATAAGCGTCTTCTTTTATTTCGCCAAACATTTCGTTTCCCATAAGGCACATTACGGGGCGGATGCGCTTGCCACCAAGTGTCAACAGATACTGGGAAGCATCATACAATTGCTCGGGCTGCGCTGGAAAATGCCGACCTTTAAACCTTTCTTCAAAAAGCCCATACAATTCCTTAAAAGAATGTAGGCAGTTTTTCGTTTGTCCCGCATTTTCATGTCGGTCGTTGGTGGCACTAACAGAGGCTAGAGGAATTGGTTGGTCGCTATTTTTTGAATAATTTTCTTTCATCAGATCGGTCTCGTTCATTGACAAATATTTTCTATTATGATTAAATTTATAATTATGTGAGAGTTCATTTTGTTTTTCAAACCTTAATAGTAACTGGAGAATAAAAAACGGCTAACCTTACTTTACTAGCGGCAGCAGGTTGCCTTCTTTAACGGAAACACAATAAGGTTTAAAATTTTATATGATTGGCCTTCTTCTATGGTTGAAGGTCAGTCGCAACCCACCACATTTCCATTAGAAAAGAACCAATTACTTCTTCTTCCTTTTGCTGTTTACCGCCTTCTGTTTAAGGCTTTCAATACCCGGAATCCAATCAAAATCTAACTGACGCTTTTCCAAATTTGCGGATACTAACTTTATCTGTACTGTATCTCCCATCCTGAATTTCTTTCCTGTACGAATACCCACCAGTGCGTATCCCGCATCATCATGGCGAAAGTCATCATACTCTCCAAGGTCTTTAATTGACACCAAACCTTCGCATTTTTCGTTCACCGTTTCTACCCAAAAACCGAAAGAAGAAACACCGCTGATAACACCTTCCATATTTTCTCCCAATTTATCCATCATATATTCCACCTGTTTGTATTTATTACCCGCGCGTTCTGCTTCCATTGCAGCACGTTCATGCTGGCTACAGTGAACACACTTTTCTTCCATTTTTTTATCCGGGTGGATGTTGTTCTCCAAAATATCATAAAGAATTCTATGCACCATCACATCAGGGTAGCGGCGAATGGGCGAAGTAAAATGGCAATAGTTTTCAAAGCCCAATCCGTAATGGCCTACATTTTCTGTGGTATAAATCGCCTTAGCCATTGTCCGGATGCCGAGTTGCTCTAGTACATGCTGTTCCGGCTTCCCATGTACATCCAGCATCAACTGATTAAAAGATTTCGCAATAGCTGCTTCATCTTTCATGTCGAATTTATAGCCAAATTTTCGCGCAAAGGCTACAAAAGGTTTTAGCTTTTCTTCGTCAGGAGTATCATGGATTCGATACGGAAAAGGAACCGGCTTCTTATTTATTTTAATTTTTGAAACATACGTGGCAACCGTACGATTTGCAAGAAGCATAAATTCCTCCACCAACTTATGCGAATCTTTACTTTCTTTCACGATAATCCCCAGGGGTTTCCCATTTTCATCTAATTTGAATTTCACTTCTGTTGATGAAAAATTAATAGCGCCATTTTTAAACCTGTCTTTTCTAAAAATCTTTGCAAGCGAGTTTAATAAAAAAATCTCTTCTTTGTGTGGCCCGTTTCCTGTATCTATTATTTCCTGCACTTCATCATAATTAAAACGATAATCGCTGTGAATAAAAGTTTTCCCAATCCAGGAATCTTTTATTTTGCCCTTGCTATTGATGTTAAAAATAACCGAAAAGGTATATTTATCTTCTTTGGGGCGAAGTGAGCAAAGTTCATTCGATATTTTTTCCGGTAGCATAGGATTTACACGGTCAGGAAGATAAACACTTGTTGCCCTCGTATAACCTTCATCATCCATCGGTGTGCCGGGTATTACAAAATGGCTTACATCAGCTATGTGTACACCTATTTCAAAATCATCACCGCTTATTTTTTTTACAGAAAGCGCATCGTCAAAATCTTTGGCATCAGCCGGATCAATGGTGAAAGTAAGCACATCCCGATAGTCCTTTCTTTTCTTTATTTCCTCCTCGGTAATACTCCCATCCAGGCGCTGCGCCTCATCCATAACCTGTTTTGAAAATTCTAAGGAAAATCCATTTTGAATAATGATTTCCTTCATGGCCATATCATCCGCATCTTTTGCCTGCAATACAGATACCACTTCACCCTCCGGCTTCCTGGCATCATTTTCCCATTCTAAAAATCTGACTACCACCCTGTCTTTATCTTTAGCCCCATTCAGATTTTTGATACTGATATAAAAATCAGGAAGTGGCTTTTGGCTATCAGGTGAGAAAAATGCAAAATTTTCATTCACCTGGATGTTTCCAATGAACTCAGTTTGCTTTCTCTCAACAATTTCCGCTATTACTCCTTCTACCCTCGTACCGTTAGTATCTTTTATTTTTACACGAACCGTATCACCATCCATACCCCTGTTAAAATCGTGTGGCCGAACAAGCAAATCTTTTTCCCTTCCTTCTACGATTACATAACCCATACCCGATCTTGTTATTTCCAATACGCCTTTCACCAGCGGTGCGACTTTTTTCTTTCCCGACTTTTTACTCATAAATTGAATTCAATATATTGACTTTATATCTGAAAACGCAATGTACAAATGAATTGCTAAATTAGATTAAGGCATTTCATTAAAACGATTAAATAATTGCCAATTTCTTTTGAGGTGATTTGTAACCCGGTGAAATTATTGGATTTCTTATTTGTGCCTTCAAAAGAGCAGTAAACAGGCATTTATTTGATTTTCTTAATCTGCAAAGCCGGATACTTTCTTTCGCACTTTGAGCATAAAGGGTTTCAGGAATGTTATTTTCGCAAAAAAATAGCATGACTCCACAACGATATGACCGCCTTACTTCTGTTCTCAACCACCGCCAACCTGACATTACCGTAGTTCTTGAAAATGTGTTTGACCCTCATAATGTTTCCGCGGTTATGCGTACCTGCGACGCCGTAGGAATACAGAATGTGTATATTTTAAATGACCGGATTCCACCACACAAAAAATGGGGATACAAAAGCTCCTCTACCGCTACTGAATGGCTTACGGTTCATCAGTTTACTGACGCTGAGACCTGCTTTAAAGAAATCAGAAGAAAATATGACAAAATATACGCGTCTTATCTCGGAGACGATTCATTAAAATTGCATCAGTTGAACCTGACCGAATCACTCGCCCTTGTTTTTGGAAACGAAACTTTTGGCGTTAGCGATGAGATACGAAAATTTACCGACGGCGATTTTATCATTCCACAGGTAGGCATTATTAAATCATTAAATATTTCAGTCGCGTGCGCGGTTACGTTATACGAAGCTTTCAGGCAAAAAAATGAAAAAGGCCATTATGGAAAAGCCCGTTTACCCGAAAATGAAATGCAGGAGTTGAAGACTAAATGGGGAGTAAAACTGTGAGCTTTGAGCCTTCAGTTTTCAGCCTCGAGCCTTGAGATATGAAATTTTGACCGGTTTTTAATTCCCAAAACTGTCAACTGTTGAGTTTATCTGCCAACAAATCTGCCAAAAAAAATTGGTACAATTATTCGTGTACATTTGCAACCCAATAATAAATTAAAAAAAAATACTAATTATGGCAAAAGAAAATTTTGAACTCTTTGACGACAGGGTTTTGGTAAAACCCAACGCGGCTGAAGAAAAATCTGCCGGTGGAATCATCATTCCCGACACAGCGAAAGAAAAACCTCAGAGAGGTACTGTAATTGCAGTAGGAAAAGGAAAATATGCCGAACAAACAGGCAACCTGATTCCTATGAATGTAAAAGTAGGTGACACCGTATTGTATGGAAAATATGGCGGCACAGAAATCTCATTACAAGGTGAGGACTACCTGATAATGCGTGGTTCCGACATCCTAATGAAAATTAGTTAATTCATCTTTTAAACAGTCAAATAAAAAACAAAATGGCAAAACAAATATTTTTTGAAATAGAAGCCCGCAACAAAATGAAGAGGGGCGTAGATACGCTGGCCAATGCGGTGAAAGTAACACTTGGGCCAAAAGGCAGGAACGTAATTATTGAAAAGAAATTTGGCGCACCCCAGATAACTAAAGATGGCGTAACGGTGGCTAAAGAAATAGAGTTGGAAGACCCCATCGAAAATATGGGAGCCCAGATAGTAAAAGAAGTTGCTTCCAAAACTGCTGATATTGCAGGAGATGGTACCACAACTGCTACCGTACTTGCACAGTCAATCATCAGCGAAGGTTTACGCAATGTTGCCGCCGGTGCAAATCCTATGGATTTGAAACGTGGTATTGACAAAGCGGTTACTGCTGTAGTTGAACACTTGAAAAAACAATCTGTAGCTGTAGGAAACAACAATGATAAAATACAACAAATTGCGTCTATCTCTGCCAATAATGACGAATCTATCGGTAAATTGATAGCGGAAGCAATGACTAAAGTGGGCAAAGAAGGCGTGATAACTGTTGAAGAAGCTAAAGGAACTGATACTACAGTAGAAGTAGTAGAAGGTATGCAATTCGACAGAGGATATGTTTCTCCTTACTTCGTAACTAACAGCGAAAAAATGGAGGCTGACCTGGAAAATCCTTACATTCTTATTTATGATAAGAAGATATCTACCATGAAAGATATTCTTCATATTCTTGAAAAAGTAGCTCAGAGTGGTCGTCCTCTGTTAATAATTTCTGAAGACCTTGAAGGAGAAGCATTGGCAACCCTGGTAGTAAATAAATTGCGCGGTACTTTGAAAGTGGCTGCGGTAAAAGCTCCCGGTTTTGGTGATCGCAGAAAAGAAATGTTGCAAGATTTGGCTGTTCTTACAAAAGGAACTGTTATCAGCGAAGAGCAAGGATACAAATTAGAAGGTGTTGAGCTTACTTCTTTAGGCCAGGCAAATGCGATAACTATAGATAAAGATAATACTACCATCGTAGGTGGTAAAGGCGATAAAAAAGATATTACTGCAAGAGTAAATCAAATAAAAGCCCAGATAGAAAGCACTACTTCAGATTATGATAAAGAAAAATTGCAGGAGCGCCTTGCTAAATTAAGCGGGGGTGTTGCAGTGTTGTATGTGGGTGCAGCTACCGAAATGGAAATGAAAGAAAAGAAAGACAGGGTGGATGACGCGCTTCATGCTACAAGAGCTGCTGTGGAAGAAGGAATTGTTCCCGGTGGTGGAGTAGCTTACATTCGCGCTATTGAAAGCCTGGAAAAATTGAAAGGAGAAAATGATGATGAAACTACAGGTATCCAGATTGTAAAACGCGCTGTGGAAGAACCCCTTCGCCAGATAGTGGTAAACAGTGGTATTGAAGGAAGCATCGTGGTTCAAAAAATCAAAGAAGGTAAAAAGGATTTTGGATTTAATGCACGCACAGAAGTTTATGAAAATTTGCTTGCTGCCGGTGTTATAGACCCAACAAAAGTTACCCGCATAGCTTTGGAAAACGCTGCTTCAATTGCAGGAATGTTATTGACAACAGAATGTGTTGTATC
>JBDTGD010000036.1:0-10284 GCA_039937595.1 Ginsengibacter sp.
GGCATACAGGCGATGCTACTGGTTTACTTGCAGGCGAAATTCAGAAAGCACTGAAAAAGAGAAGAAAACCCGTCAACATTATAGACATCACGTCGCAAGCTTCAGTTGATAAAAGCCCCGAAGGAGAAATTTAAATGTAATATTTTGAAACAGGTTGACAAGAAAAATTGATCTCTCCCCAGGGATCAATTTTTTTTACATAATATTCCCAAGAGAAACATTTAAAATGAGTATAACAGCGTAAGAAATTTTGTTTAACGATATAACAAAACATAAATTTTTGTGAGCAATAGATGTTTACGGTTTCGCCCACCTGGTATGTAAACCAACCGTAAACGAACTTTTATTCAATATTTCTATTCCGCTATTTATAATTTCGCCACTCAATCTTTTTAACTTCACTTCTTTTTTAAAAATGAATTAATCTTTTTCGAATGCTGCTCGCCGAATCAAAAAGAACTTTGAAACTTGCTTTCCCCATTATCCTGGGCGAAGTAGCTCAGATGGTTCTCGGCATCGTAGATACTGCAATGGTAGGCGCTGTCAGCTACAAACAGCTGGCTGCCGCGGCTTTGGTAATGAGCGTCATTAATATCCCTTTTGTTTTCGGTATTGGCATCACCATTTCTGTATCGCAAATGGTATCAATGGCGCATGGACGCCGTGACGGGAAATTGGTAAGCCATTATTTATACAACGGTTTCTGGCTTTGTGCGATCTCCGCAGTGGGCATTTCACTGGCAATAGAATTCAGTAAAAATATTTTGTTCCATCTTGGCCAGGATGCGGAAGTCGCGAAGTTTGCGTTGCCCTATCTACAAATTATGGGTTGGTCTGTAATACCGATGTTGTTGTTTCTGGCTCTGAAACAATTCACCGATGGCCTTGAGTTTACAAAAACTGCGATGATACTTTCCTTGTCAGCAATTCCGATAAATGCTTTTTTAAACTGGTTATTGATTTATGGAAACTGGGGCTTTCCAAGAATGGAACTGGTGGGAGCAGGGCTGGGCACTTTGATCACAAGGATACTGATTTTTATCGTCCTAGGTTTAATTGTTTTATACCATAAAACATTCCGAAAATATGTCGCCGTCAGAAGCAAGGTGTGGAAATTAAACTGGCAAACTATGAAAGAATTGCTCCACATAGGCATTCCCAGCAGTTTTCAAATTTCAATGGAAGCGGGCGCATTTGCCGTTTCAGGAATATTAATTGGCACTATTGGCGCTGTAGAACAGGCAGCGCACCAGATAGCATTAAGCCTGGCTTCACTCACGTTTATGGTTTCTATGGGTTTATCGCAGGCAGGATCTATCCGCACTAGCAATGCCTTTGGACGCAACGATCGCAATGCCATCCGATTAATTGGAAAAAGTACCATTATCATCGCGCTGATTTATGGAACTTTTTGTGCAGCGCTTTTTATTTGTTTCAGGCATCAGTTGCCTTATGTTTTTAATGATGACAAAGAAGTGGTTTCCATGGCTGCATATTTACTTTTATTTGCTGCGTTGTTTCAAATTTCAGATAGCACTCAATCTATCAGCGCAGGATTATTACGTGGGATAAAGGATGTAAAAGTGCCTACATTTTTTATCGCTATTGCATATTGGGCAATTGGCATTCCTGTTGGCTGTTTGTTGGCTTTTCATTTCAATATGGGCGCAGCCGGTATATGGACCGGATTTATTACAGGACTTACTTTTTCCGCAGCGTTTTTGAGTTTAAGATTTAGAAAAATGATTAGGGCAGCAAAGTGAACAGCAGACAAGCAAATAACGCTGATTCTTCTTTTAGCAAATTATTTCCTGTGCCACCATGCCCATAAAATAAGCACCGGTTGAAACGCAAGCCTTAGCCATGCTTCCCATAATTGAATGCATACCAGTTCATTCATGCAACCGCCTTTTTGTATCATGTAAACATGCACCGGGATAAACGCTATCAACATGGCAATTATCAAATAAGCCGCCGCCTTTCTTGTTGTTGGCAAAATAAGTAACATACCTAAAACAACCTCTGCTGTGCCCGCAGCGATATTGATGAGATAAGGGTTTGGTAAATAAGAGGGAATAATGGAATAATAAAAAGCGGGATGCCAAAAATGATTTATACCCGCGCCAACATAAAGCAGAATGATCAAAAGCAGGCTTATTTTTTTGAACATACTATATTTTGAAGGGTTAAATGTACGAGGGATTTAGGGAAGATATTTGAGGCGAAATATGGCAATAGAAAATAGAAATCTATTAAATAAGTTGGGTTACTGTAAATATGAAATCAAGTTCAAACCTTTAAAGTTTTAAAAATCTGGCAGGTTGGTTGTTTACCAGAAAAATGCTTCATAAAAAAGATTTTAAAATAATATGAAGAAAGAATATTTTTTTGTCTTGTACATTGTTGGCCGGGAGGCCAACAACAGCAGCGGTTACAGCAGGCGAAAAAATAATGTGGATTCTTATTTTTAGCAATGTTACTAATTCCCAAATAAAAAAAATTTTATTACAGAATTATCTTAGGTTTAGATTTCTTCAATAACTTGCTGTCATGTCGATAAAAACTATTCCCCTATTATTTTTAGGCTCATTATTATTTATCTTAAATACTTGTGCTCAATCACCTGAAATAAATTATCCACTTAAAAACAATTTAAAGAATCAGAAAGAATCAACCAATCTCACAAAATTTCTAAATCAAAAAAGTTGGAATCAATTGTTTCCTAACAGATACGGAATAGGAATGAAGGATACAATTAATCATAGCCCCGATTTTTATTCATTTAGCTCGTTCGTTACAGCGGCGCGGTTATTTCCTGATTTTTTAGCTGAAGGCAGCATGCAAACACAGAAAAGAGAATTATGCGCTTTTCTTGCAAATATTGCGCAAGAAACAAGCGGCGGTTGGGCCGATGCTCCCGGAGGTTATTTTAAATGGGGATTATATTTTTTAGAAGAAAATTCTGCTGATAGAAGTTCATATTCAGATACCACGAAGCATAACTATCAGCCGGTTAGCGGTCAATCGTATTATGGGCGCGGGCCAAAACAACTGAGTTGGAATTATAATTATGGTCAGTTTAGTGAAGCGTGGTTTGGCAATAAAGACACACTTTTACTACACCCTGATTTACTATCAAAAGACGCTGTATTGTCGTTTGCTTCCGCTATATGGTTTTGGATGACGCCACAGTTTCCGAAGCCTTCGTGTCATAATATAATAGTTGGAAAATGGGTGCCAACAAATGGTGATATTCAGAAAGGAAGACTTCCGGGCTTCGGTGCTACTGTAAATGTGATTAATGGAGGTATAGAATGCGGAAATATAAATGAACAACCAAAAACACTTTATCGTTATAAATATTTTCAATTCTTTTGCAATTACTTCCATGTTCAAACCGGTGATAATATCAGTTGCAAAACTCAAAGACCGTTTGGACAATAGTAAGCGGATTGGACTCATTATTGATCTTACACATGCAATAGCATTAGATTTTCTCTTTTCTTAGAGACTTTTGCAGGGTCGCTAACAACAGCCCTCCTCCGGCGCTTTCAAATTTGTCATTTAGAAAAATAGTTAGAAAAATAAATTACAGCAAACGAACCAACCTGCCGGTCGGCAGGCAAATAACGCGGATTTTTATTTTTGATGACCGCAAGGCAGATTCGTGAAAATTAGTGTAAACTGTCTGCCGACAAAGGCAGGTTCGTGGCAAAATGCATTCGAGCTGAAAGCTCAAATATAACTACTTCAACATACCATTCAATCCTTCCTTTTCAAATAAGATGCGTCCTATTTTTAAATCTGACCAACCGGGTTTTAATTTGTAAGTGAAAACCGGAGTATCGCCATTTAACTCACATTCAATGTAACAAGTAGCAACTTTACCATTTTTGATCTCTTCCATTGCTTTTAATTGATGCAGATGAGTGGAAATAAAAAAGTAAGAGTTGGCAAATTTGGTAAGACCTCGGATGGTCGCCGTACTAATCTCCAAAGCATCTTCAATATTAGTTCCCCTGAATAATTCATCAAAAACAGCAAAGCATTTTGCACCTTGCAAGGCTTCTTCCACTACATTTTTTAACGTAATTATTTCCGTCATAAAATGGCTGTATCCGCTTACGATACTGTCTGTGAGATTGATAGCCACGGATATGTTCTCAAAAAATGGAATCACTGCTTTTGTAGCCGGCACAGCCAATCCCTGGTGGCCAAGATAAACGCATAAGCTAATAGCTTTCAGAAAGGTAGATTTACCCGACATGTTTGGCCCGGTTAAAAGAATCACATTCCGCGAAGCCGTAATATCATTCGGCACAGGGTTTTTCAAAAGCGGATGATAAAGACCTTGTATTGAAAATGTAGAATTATTAAAAGATGGAAAAACAAATTTATGTTCCACAATACCTTTGCTTACGGAGAGATAAGCTTCAAATAAAAACCAACGATTCCAGAAACCCGCTGCCTGGCCGTTTGTTACTTTTTCGGTAATGATTCCCATCATATCCACGATATGCGTCACCGATAAAGTTTTCTTTTTCTTATAGATCTTTTCATAATGCGGCAAATTAAAATCTACCAGGAAACGTTTGAGCATATCCAGCTCGGCAGCATATTCCGGCGGAAAATCTTTTGTATCCAGCTTATCAAAGTAATCTGTTTGTATTTTACTAAAAAGCCATATTAGTAAAATCAATCTTCCTTTTCTCCGGCTTCTTTCCTTTTCAGAAAACCGAAGTTTCCATCTCATATTCGAAGCAAAAAAATGGCCTACACCAAACGTTTCAAAGAAGTCATATGTTTCCGATAAATTAAACCGTGAAAAAGAATACTCTTTCCAAATTTCATAATTCGCGATAAAGCCCTTCAGTACTTCTTGCCTGTAAAAAATATCTTCCATTTTGCCCGGCCGTTCTGCTACTAACTTATGTACCTCTTTTCCTGAGAGGAGATTAAAAGTGAAATCAAACAAGGGAAGTATCTCCTCTTCTATATTCAAATCGCCGGTATTGGTCATTTCGGGGCTTCTTAAATTGTTAGTGCAATTTTTTTAAAAAATTACATTAATTCAAATTACGAATCTATCGTTAGAATCTTTTAAAAAAAGAATTTTTGATAAGGAGGTATTTTTTTTATAGAAAAAAAACGGCCGGAGTACCATATAAATAAAATTATATTTTACTCCAGCCTTTATGAAGACCCGAAAAAGAATTTGAGTTCTAATTTCTTTTAAATTCTTTATATACATCCATTTCACTGTTCTGTATCCTTATCAGTTTAATATTTTTGTCGTCTTCAACAGTGACGATGTAAGTAGGCATTGAAATGGATTGATATGTTTTTACTTCCTGGACTGCTAAGATTTTATAATCATAATATTCCTGTTTAATCATTTTCCTAATATCCCCGGGCATTTCATCTTCCTTGTATACCTTAAGATCACCGGTCCAATGGCCTTTTTTATCAAAATAGATGAACTGATTAACATTATCCAATTCGAAGCAAGCGACGATGCAATCTGGTTGCAGTATCCATTTTTCGTTATTTACTTTGTATTGTTTCCTGAAATTTTTCAAGGCTTTTGCATTAACCATATCAAGGCTGAGGATATTTGAATTATCAGGAACGCCGGGGTTTGACTTTTTGTAATAATTCTTTACCGGTGCTACTAAAGCCATGTCGTCCTGGTTTTGCCCGTAACTTTCATTTGTAACTGCCAGGACGGAAATCAATCCGGCCACAATGGCAAAAAGAATTTTTTTCATTTTATTTGTTTTTAATTTTTGTGAGTTGGTTGTTTTTGAATCTTATCGGCCGTTACTTATTTATCGCAGAAAGTTGAAGTAGGGAAACAATTTTTTTTATTTTAAGACAAATAAGTTTTTTGCCTAAAGTTTACGGACTGTTTTATTTGGAAGAAATTTCTATCCGGAAATAGGTGCAACCCAATTTTGAAAGAAAAGTCCGATCAAAAAAAGAGGTTTGTTTTTAATACTTCCCACCCTGATGACAAGCTTTTGAGCGTTCTAAAAATTTGTTGTATAAAAGTTCATATTATAATAAATTTATTTAACTTGCTTAGACAGAAATAAAGAGTTTTATGGAAAGTAAAGTCACCTTATTGACTGACGATGAAATGATTGGCGTCATTAAAGAAAATAAGTTGGCAAAGAGACAGACGGAAACTCAGTTGTTCAACCAATATTCCTATCTTATTAAAGAAGGCATGAGCAAATACTCACTTGAAGAGGAAGACGCTTTCACTGCTTATTCGGACACCATTCTGCAGTCATTAGATAATATTGCCGATTCAATTTTTGAAAAAAGATCCTCACTAAAAACCTACCTCTATAAAATATTTAATAACAAATGTGTTGACCTTATCCGGAAAAAAACGACCAATAAGCGAAGTATCTATCAGACAGCGCCTATCTCAGAAATGATGGACATGATATCTGACCAGGCAAAAAATGTGATTCAGCAGTTGATAGAAAAAAATGACTTTGACCTCTTGAGAAGAAGGCTCAATGAATTGGGTGAAAATTGCAGGAAGCTATTGTTGTTTTTTGCTGACGGGTACACTGATAAAGAGATAGCGGCATTTTTGGAATATAAAACCGCGGACGTAGTAAAAACCAGTCGCCTGCGGTGTATGGAAAAATTAAGAGGATTATATATTAAAAATAAAGGGTAAATGGATAGTATGGAATATATAGAAAGCTATTTTAAAGGAAACAATACTGCAGAACAAAAACTGCGGTTTGAAAATAAAATCCTTAATGATGCTGGCTTTGCGGATGAAGTGGCTTTTTATATTTCGGCTAACGGGGTCATGACGCAGGAATTGTATGAAGAGAAAAAACAAAGATTCAGGGAAATGTATGAGAGCCACAAAGTGGTTGCAATGAAACCTCGGGTAAGATCTTTGTGGAAGTATATGGCGGCTGCAAGTGTTATCCTTGCTGCGTTTCTTCTAACGTGGTTTCTTTCGGTAGACAGTTCTTCGCCGCATCAATTGGCTGATAAGTACGTACAACAAAACCTGACAACCCTGAATGTCACCATGGGCAATGGCGATAGCCTTCAGACGGGAATCCGTTTATTTAATTCGGGAAAACTTAATGAAGCATTAAGCGTATTTGAAACACTTGAAAAAAGTGACGCATCAAACAGTGAAGCAACAAAATATGCAGGAATTGTTTCCCTGCGACTTCACAATTACGACAAAGCAATAAAATATTTTTCTCTGCTGGAAGCGAATACCGCTCTGTACAGCAATCCTGGTAAGTTTTATAAAGCGATTGCTTTACTGGAAAGAAACAGTGAAGGTGATAAAGAGCAGGCAAAGCAATTATTACAGGAAGTGGTTGATAAAGATTTGGAAGGAAAAAGTGAGGCAGAAAAATGGTTGAAAAATTTTTAGTAACGATATTCTCAATTATAAAACAAAAATTATGAAACAGGCCTGTTCCATCAAATATGCATTGTTAACCAGATACCTGTTGATATCTGTTTTTATTGTTTACGTATCTGCTTCATGTAACAATATTAAAATAAAAGAGTTACCAACGCAGTTTTCTAGAATTGACTCGCCACAGGTGAGCTGGAATATATTGTTTAAACCAGGGACGGATTCATTAGCCCGAGATACAGCTATAAACAGTATTCTGGACTCGATTAAAAATTACTATATAGTTTATGATAAGAAAAATAATAAAGATTATGTACCACAATTCAATTCAATTGTATGGTGTCCCTGTGATCCTTTGCTCTATAATATAAGCTTTTCCGTTATAAATGGCTCCGGGCAATCTGTTATCACCGCTCCACCCAGTAAGAAAACCGTAGCCGGAAGTGGAGGTCTCGTAGCTAATATATCAGATAACATTCCAATCAACGAATCAAATAGAAGAAATGAGGGAAAAAGAAGCAAGACAACTCTCCGGAATCTTGGCGTAGACTCTTCAAAAATATTAGCCATCATTGATTCCGGTATAGATACAACGTTATTTTCCGGGGAAATTAAAAATCTCATCTGGTCAGATCGGTTTGCTTCTACTATTTATAACTTTTTACCACTTCAACCACTCCAGGATTTCTCAGATAAAACCGGGGAAAAGCACGGAAGTGCAGTAACGGCAGTTGCCTTGAAAGCAATTGAAAAAGCGTTACGTTACCCAAAAATCATGATATTAAAAGCATTGAATGAAAAAAACCAGGGCAGTATCTTTTCGGTTAGCTGTGCGCTAAGTTATGCGATTCAAAAAAAAGCGGACGTCATAAATCTGAGCCTCGGATATTATGGAGCAGCAGATTCTATACTGCACCATTACCTGGAATTATGTAATTCTTCTCACCCGGTTATCGAAGTATTTGCAGCAGCAGGCAATACTGCGGGAGCTCATAATCCTTCAGATCTTTGTAATGCTAATAGTTCAGGTAATAATTTGCTGGCTGTCGGAAAGCCAATGTTTTATCCGGGGTGTTTTACTACAGAGTTTAATAATATGATTAGTGTTACGCAAATAAGCCGACCAAATAAGCCATGTAATTATCAAAATTATTCCAACCAGTTGGTAAGCCTCGGAATATTGGACAAGAAAAACTGTTGCGCAATTAAAGTCGATTTTGCGGACAGCAACAACTCTCTGTACGAGGGTTCTTCATTTGCAACGCCCGTAGCGAGCGGGCTTAAAATGATGACGATACTCAAAGGAGGAAATCCAGCAACAGCTAATACTATCTGGAAGAGTTTAATAGATTTTGCACCGCCGGGAAATGTAACGATCAAGGGAAAGTATATCAGATATGCACCATAAAGATGAAAAAAAGCTTTGTATTTTTTGCACTCTTTTTATTTTATTCAACCCTGTTTGCGCAATGCCCCGACAGGGGTCTTTTATGGCATAGAATTATTTACCTCCGGGATTCTTCCAACGTGGAGCCAGATGAACAATTTGATGAATTATCTGATTATCGAAAGGCGATGGAGCAATGTGGATATCGCAATGATTCCACTTATGCTTTTTTACTTCAAAGAATCGGCTGGCTTTATACCACCAAAAAGGATTTCACCAATGCTATTCGATGCACGCAAGAATCAATAGCAATTGTAGATAAACATAAAAATAGCCCTGCCATAATTCGATCTCTGTCTATCAAAAGTTATTTCAATTTGTATTTGATGTACGATTCATTGAATCTGGAAACAAAAAGAATTGCTGCATGCGATAGTTGTATTTCTCATGCAATTTCTTTACAAACAGGATATCAGTATGCCCTTGTCGCACTTAGATTTTTAGTTCCGCTTCTTTTTAATAAAGGAGATTATTTTCGTTGTGTTGACTATGCAAACCTTGCTGAAAGCCTTGTTGCCAAAACCAGTATCAATGATGTAGATAGAGAAGAAGCCAGCCTTGAATATTTCCAATGGAAGATAAATGCGTTTGTATTTTTAAAAAAGACAGATGAAGCTGGCCGCGAGCTTATAAAGAAAATTGATTTCGCTGTCAAAAACAGGAAGAACGACTTATTAGGCACGCTATATGGATTGTATGGTTTTGTGGAAAGGGATGAAGGAAAGCCACTAGTCGCGGTTGATTACTACAAAAAATGTTTTAACTATAATTATCGGATAAATTTCAAAACAGGCTGTGCCGAGGCATTAAATAATATAGGTTTTACTTACTCATTCTATCTTAATGAAAATAAAAAAGCAATATTTTTTCTTTTCAAAGCATTGAAGTATGCGGATGCGAATGAAGCATTAAATATTTATGATAATATCGCAAATATTTATGCAAAAGAGAAAAAGTATGATTCGGCCTTTTATTATTTTCAAAAAGCTTTCGACCAGTTGAGCCCGGGCATTACTGAAAAAGATCTTTTAAATAAAAATATTTTAGCGTCGGGTGGAGAAATAACCGAATACCTGACAGGCATGGTTCTTGATAAAGCAGCCACATGTTTAAGCCAGTACAAGGCAACTGGGCAGGAACAAGCATTAAATGATGCAATTAATATTTACAGGATAACTGATCAATATTTTGATAAACTTAAGGCGATACAATCAGATATACAATCCAAATTATTCTGGAAGTCGAATAACAGGCGATTGTATGAACAGGCGATAGAAGCTTGTTATCTAAAAAAAGATATAGAAGATGCCTTTTATTTTTTTGAAAAAAGCCGGGCAATCTTATTAAACGACCAGGTTAATGAACAACGGTGGATGGCTGATGCAGATATAACAAATCAGAACGTTCTTAAGAAAAGTATTAT
>JBDTGD010000037.1:0-4727 GCA_039937595.1 Ginsengibacter sp.
ATACTTAATCTTCTTTCTTCAACTTTTAATCCTATTTCTTTAAGTAATTCAATTACACTATCTCTTGTAACACCAGCCAGTATAGTGCCTTCGGTTAATGAGGGAGTAACCGCAGTGTTGCCTATTATAAAAAAAACATTCATAGTGCCGCACTCCTGAACGTACTTATGTTCAATAGCATCCATCCATAATACCTGGTCATAGCCTTTTCTTTTTGCTTCTGAAGTAGCATGCAATGAAGATCCATAGTTACCTGCAGTTTTTGCAAAGCCAACGCCTCCGGGTACCGCACGTACATATTTTTCCTCAGCATATATCCTCATCGGTGCACTATAATAAGGCCCTGTGGGGCTCAGAATAATTATGAATTTATAAGTAAGACTGGCTCGTACCCCTATCGCTTCGTCTGTAGAAAACATGAAAGGCCTGATGTATAAAGAAAAGTCATGCCTTTCAGGAATCCAATTTTCATCCAGCTTTACCAATTGCTTCATGCCTTCCATAAAAATCTCTTCGGGAACAGCAGGCATTTCCATTCTTTCTGCCGAAATATTAAAACGTTTGAAATTGTCTTCGGCCCTGAAAATAAAAATTTCGCCCGCTTTGTTTTTGTATGCTTTTATCCCTTCAAAAATAGCTTGTCCATAATGCAACGCCGAAAGAGATGGTTCGAAAGAAATAGGTTGATAAGGTTTGATCTCAACTTCACCCCATTCACCTCCTTCGTAATTTACCTCCAGCATATGATCCGTAAAATATTTTCCGAAAGGAAGGTGATCCATATCTACAGAAGCCAGTTTACTATTTTTTGTTTTTGTAAGTTTAAAAATGCCTGTACCAATCATATCATTAAATTTGCTACAAAGGAACGAAAAAAAGAGAAAGCTAAAATATTTTTATGAGTCTTGACACAATCCGATTATCTAAGAATGCACGGCAAATACTTTTTGCAAAAAGCTTGGTAGAAGCTGCGCCGGCAGAAGAATTGGCCGATAAGGGAACCCAAATTAGAATCAACAGTTTAGGCGGAAATAAAAAAAATATCCTTTTCCTGGTCACGGATTCTCAAAATAAATTTTTGCCTGATGAGCAAATGGATTTATTATCCAATCTCATCAGCGCATGCAAGCTGACTATGGCAGATATTGCTTTGGTTAATTATTATGATATCTCCCTTAATTACCTCCAACTTTCCGGGCATTTTCAATCAAAAAAAGTATTAATGTTTGGCATTGAGACTTCAGCATTGCAGCTGCCATTTACCATTCCGCATTTCCAGATACAGCCTTTTCTAGAGCAATTGTATGTCACGGCGCCTCCTCTCAATCATTTTTTAAATAATAAAGACTTGAAAAAAGAATTATGGACGTGCCTACAAAAATTATTTTTAAATAAATGAATACAATAACCTTTGCCACGAATAACACCCACAAAGTTATAGAGGTGAGAAGCATTCTCGGGAATAACTTCAACATTCTTTCACTTGAAGAGGCAGGCATTCAGATTGATATTCCTGAGCCCTACGATACACTTGAAGAAAATGCCAGGGAAAAAGCTAACGTCATTAACAAGCTAACTCATAATGACTGTTTTGCGGAAGACACCGGCTTGGAAGTGGAGGCTTTAAATGGAGATCCAGGTGTGAAAAGCGCACGATACGCGGGTGAAAACCGTTCTTTTGAAAATAATATTGATAAGCTTTTATTTAATTTGGAAAATACAGAAAACCGAAGGGCACAATTTCGTACTGTTATTTGTTTGATAACTAACGGAAAGGAAAAACTTTTTGAAGGTGTATGTAAAGGCACTATTATTGCAGAACGTAAAGGTACTTCAGGTTTTGGGTACGATGCGGTTTTTATGCCTGAGGGTGCTGATAGAACCTTTGCGGAAATGTCTCTGAACGATAAAAATAAGTTTAGCCATCGAAAGAAAGCCGTGGAAAAGTTAACTATTTTTTTAATATCGAAGGAGGCGGATTAACCTAATATCCTGAAAAATATTACACTAATTTGACTTACCCAGGCAACCAAATCCCTTCCGAAATCGACTTAATAAAGGGTTCCATAGATAGAGATCCCCGAATGCAGCGGTTGCTTTACGAAAGATTCTCTTCAAAAATGTATGGAGTTTGCCTTAGATATATAGAAAATCCAGAGGATGCGAATGATGTAATGCAGGAAGGCTTTATTAAAGTTTATAAGAATTTAAGTAAATTCAGAGGAGAAGGTTCATTCGAAGGGTGGATTAGGCGTATTTTCATTCATACTTCTATTGAACATTATAGGAAAAAAGTAAAATTGTTTAATGTAACAGAAGTAACCGAAAACACCATTGAAGATGATAACTTGAACGGGATGGATTCTCTTGCTGTCAAAGATATTCTGAACATTGTGAACGAATTGACTCCCGGTTATAAAGCCGTTTTTAACATGCATGTTATAGAAGGTTATTCACACAAAGAGATAGCTCAACTTCTGGGAATTACAGAAGGAACCAGCAAATCGCAACTGGCAAGGGCAAAAGGGGTTTTGAAAAAAAAAATAGATAAAAGATTTGGTCAAACGGAATAGAAATAAATGATAAATAATCGAAAATTTATAATGAAGAAAAAATATTCGTATTCCCCAAATAAACATGTTCTAATATTATGTCAACTCAGGATTTTAAAAACAAATTATATCATTATGAAACACCTCCGCCAGAGGAGATTTGGAATTATATTGCGGATGAGCTCACTAATGAGAAAGTCATAGGAATGCATGGGCATCGAAAAAATAAATTCCTTTTTTACGGCGTTACTGCTGCGGCTTCAATTGTTATCATTTTTTTGGGGTCTGTTTTTTTTAAAAAGAATTCAAATCCAATTACCACAGCCAAAAGGCTCGCAGCGAAAGAAAATCAATTACTGTCAGTTAAAATAAAAGATTCTATTTCGCTGAATCAACGGATTTTAAATTCAATCATTAATAATCCACAAGAAAAAAGAGAGATTGTTTCAAAAGAATCCAATCCTAATATTGATACCAAAAAATATCTGACTGTTGCAGGACCGGAAGGTCAGCCCGTAAAAATTTCTCCTAAAGTAGCTACACTCATCATTTCAGCAGATAATGAATACCCTCCTAAACCAGTATGGAGTAAAGAAATCCGTAAATGGCAGAAGATCATGTTGAGCAGCACTATATCCCCTACCTCTGCTAATTTTGTTGATATGGTTCAACTCGCGGCCAACAAAGAAATCACGGACAACGATTGATAAAATGGCAAGATTAAAAATTGAACTTCCATCGAAACCAATTTCTTCTTTTCATATTCCAGTACGCATTACCGATATCAATTACGGCAATCATGTTGGCAACAATTCTATAGTGGAAATTGTTCATGAGGCGCGTGTTCAGTTTTTAAAACAATACAATTTTTCAGAACTGGATGTGGCAGGAACCTCTTTGATAATGAGTGAACTTTGTGTAGAATTTAAAAATGAATCTTCTTATAACGACCTGCTTGAAGTAAAAATATTTACGGGTGAATTATCGCGGGTAGGCTTTGAACTGTTTTATGAAATCTCTGTAAAAAGAAATGAGGCGTTTGTTGTTATTGCTCTTGCTAAAACGGGGATGGTCTGCTATAATTATAAGATAAAAAAGATAGAGGCAGTTCCTGATGAGCTGAAATCCATTCTCTCCGCCAATTAAATCCAGTAAAAAAGAATCTCAATTATTTGTTCGTTTACTTTCTATGTGTGAAAGTTGAAATGAAAGTAAATGTTCAAAAATTTATTTTCAGCCGGGCAGCAAAACAGCCTCGAAATTTGTAAATATTAATCTTCGTTACAAAAAAAGCCGCAGTGATGCGGCTTTTTAAAATTTTATATATTAAGTATTAGCCTAAAGCTACCCTTTTAAAAGCTACTACTTTCAAATCCGGATCTAAGGTTTTCAAATAATCTGCTACCGACTTGTTGCCGTCTTTTACAAAAGCCTGTGCAAGTAAAGTGCTTTCTTTAAAGAATTTATTGATTTTCCCTACTGCTATTTTCTCAGCCATTTCAGCAGGTTTTCCTTCGGCTTTTATTTGTTCAATAGCAATGTTCCTCTCACGCGCCACAGTTTCCTCAGATACACCGGATTGATCGATTGCAATGGGATTCATAGCTGCAATTTGCATCGCTACATCTTTGCCTGCTTCTTCGTTGGCTTTATTCAGGCCTACCAAAACGCCCATGCGATAAGAACCATGGATGTAAGCTGCTACATAAGGCGCTTCTACTTTTTCAAATTTAGAAACACTTATTTTTTCACCAATTTTAGCTACTTGTTCATTTAATTTATCAGCTACTGTTTCGTTCCCAATCTTTACAGCGTTTAATTCTTCAATGCTTTCTACTTTATTTTTTATTGTGGCTTCCATAATGGATTGTGCGAAAGCAATATAATCATCATTCTTGCTCACAAAGTCTGTTTCGCAACTAACATTGATGATATAACCTATTTTATTATCAGAAGTTGTTTTAGCTATTACCACACCTTCTTTTGCTTCACGATCGCCACGGAGCGCGGCTACTTTTTGTCCTTTTTTTCTCAAATAGTCTATCGCCGCTTCAAAATCTCCGTCCGATTCTACCAATGCTTTGCGGCAATCCATCATACCCGCGCCTGTTTGCTGGCGCAATTTGTTAATCTCTGCTGCTGTTATTGTTGTTGTACTCATATTTTTTATGTTGT
>JBDTGD010000038.1:0-8975 GCA_039937595.1 Ginsengibacter sp.
TAATTTATCAAAATAAAAATAAGAATGAAGAAAAGCAATTCAATCCGGGAAAGGATATTTAATCAGGGCGAATTATCGCAGGAAATAAAACGATTGCGTTTAAAAAGTAAAACCATAGCATTTACCAACGGTGTTTTTGACATTCTTCACGAAGGCCACATAGCGGTGTTATCAAAGGCGGCTTCTTTCGCAGATGTATTAATAGTTGGGATTAATTCTGATGCATCCGTAAAAAAATTAAAAGGCGAAAGTCGTCCGGTGAATAATGAGAATTCAAGGGCATTAATATTGGCTTCATTAATCATGGTGGATGTGGTAGTGATTTTCGATGAGGAAACACCTTTACAACTTATTAAATTAATAACACCCGATGTATTAATAAAAGGCGGAGATTATACGATAGCTACGATCGTAGGCGCTAAAGAAGTTATCGATGCCGGAGGTAGCGTTGAAATTATTCCTTTGGAAGCAGGCTTTTCCACAACAGGTATTATTGATAAAATTTCAAAGATCTAATGGAGACAACTGGAATGGATAAACGAAAAATAATAGTAAGAGATATAAGTTGGCTCGCTTTTAACGGACGAGTACTACAGGAGGCCGGCGACCAAACAGTACCTCTCAGGGAAAGGATCCGTTTTCTCGGTATTTTCTCTAACAATCTGGATGAATTTTTCCGGGTGAGGGTAGCTACTTTGAAACGTATGATTGAATATGGTAATAAAATTAATATCCATCTCGAAGAATCTCCTGAAGAAATTCTTGATGAAATTACTTTTAAGGTTACCAATCAACAGAACCAGTTTAATCGCACCTGGAACATAATTATCGACGAACTAAAAAAGCAGAAAATATTCATTTTAAACGAGACTCAACTGAATAAGGAACAACAAGAATTTATCCTTAATTATTTTAATGAATCTGTTAGGATTAATATTGTCCCTCTGATGATTGAGAATTTGCAGGTTTTTCCGACTCTCAGTGACAAATCAATATATCTCGCCTGTAAATTGTCAAAAAAGGACGGCTCAATACCGCAACGTTTTGCTTTAGTGTCGGTACCAAGGAGACTGCCAAGATTTGTAATACTCCCAACAATAAGGAACAGCAACTACATTATTTTACTGGAAGACATAATCAGGTATTGCCTTCCCCAGATATTTTCTTTTTTTGGTTATGATACTTTTTCTTCCAACATTATAAAAGTAACACGCGACGCGGAAATTGACATTGACAATGATGTATCGACTCCTCTCATTCAAAAAATCGAAAAAGGATTAAAGAACCGTAAGAAGGGAAAACCGGTAAGGTTTTTATTTGACAAAGAAATTGACAAAGACTTATTGAATTATCTGACAAAGAGGCTTGGCTTATCGGGGAGAGACAATATACAAGCAGGAGAACGTATTCATAACTTTAAAGATTTCATGAATTTTCCGGCGACCGTTTTTAAGACAAAGAACCCGAGAAAAAAACCATTTATACACCCTCTATTGAAAAATGTAAATAGTGCAATGGAGGTTATTTTGCAAAGAGACGTGCTTTTAAATTTCCCCTATCACTCTTTCGATTCATTAATAGACGTTTTGCGCGAAGCAGCAATTGCTCCTGATGTAGTGAGTATAAAAATCACCTGTTACCGACTGGCCTCAGAATCCAACATTATCAATGCGCTGACAAACGCGGTCAGGAATGGAAAATCGGTAACTGTGATCCTTGAACTTAGAGCCAGGTTTGATGAAGAAGCCAACCTGGAATGGAAAATAATATTGGAAGATGCAGGCGTGAAAGTATTTGTGGGTTTGCCCAATTTGAAAGTTCATGCAAAAATTTGCCTCATTAAAAAAAGAACGAACAATCGCATCGTCCAATACGGTTTTATCAGCACCGGAAATCTCAATGGCAAAACAAGTCTTGTTTATGGCGACCATTGCCTGCTCACCAGTAACAGGCACATAATGGCTGATTTGAAGAGAGTGTTTAATTACCTGGAGAATCCTAAAAGTCTTCAAACGTTGAAACATTGCAACAAACTTCTGGTAAGTCCGTATTATATGCGTAAGGAGCTACATTCTCTCATCAACAAAGAAATTAAAAATGCAAAAGCTCATAAACATGCTTCCATTATTCTGAAATTAAATTCCTTAAGCGATGAAGAATTGATATTGAAACTGTATGAAGCAGCTAAGGCCGGCGTAAAAATTAAGATGGTGATAAGAGGGATAAGCTGCATGTTTACGCAAAACAAAAAATTTAAAGAAAAGGTAAAGGCTATCAGCATCGTAGATGAATACCTGGAACATGCACGGATAATGGTTTTTCACAATGGAGGAAAAGAGAAATATTTTATTTCTTCTGCTGATTGGATGGTAAGAAACCTTGATCACCGGATCGAAGTGGCATGCCCTATTTATGATAAAAGTATTCAGCAGGAATTGAAGGATATTCTCAACATACAGCTTCACGATAATGTAAAAGCAAGGATTTTGGACAATGAACTTACTAACAAATATGTAGATTCTGAAGGTGCCAAAAAAATCCGTTCACAAATAGAAACCTATAATTATCTTTTAAAGAAAAAATATTAAGATTTGAGATTAGCAGCAATAGACATTGGCAGTAATGCAGCGAGGCTACTTATAACAGAGGTATCCGTTGATGACAAAAATAAAGCGTCTTTTACCAAGCTTTCTTTTGTAAGAGTGCCGCTCCGGTTAGGTTTTGACGTATTTGACACCGGCAAAATATCTGCGCACAAATCAAATCTTTTACTTCAGACCATGAAAGGCTTTTTGAACCTGTCTGAAGCTTTCGAAGTAAAAGCGATACGAGCCTGTGCTACTTCGGCTATGCGCGATGCCTCTAATGCGCCGGAAATAGTTTCCATTGTAAAAAAAGAAACCGGCATTGAAATCGAAGTAATTTCAGGAGGCGATGAAGCCTCACTTGTTTTTGAAAATCACATTGCTGAAAACTTAGATAAGGAGCATTCTTACTTATATATTGATGTTGGCGGAGGCAGCACTGAACTTACTTTCTTTAGCAATAACGAGATGGTTTTTAAAGATTCTTTCAATATTGGCACTATTCGGTTGCTCAAAAACCAGGTGCCGGATTCTTTATGGGATGAAATGAAATCAGCTATTAAATCAAAAATAAAAGGATTTAAGACCGTCACCGCTATTGGTTCCGGTGGCAATATCAATAAAGTATTTTCTATAAGCAAGCGAAAAGACGGCAGGCCGTTGTCATTGGATTTGCTTCGCGACTATTATAAAGAATTGAGCAATGTTTCTTTAACGGACCGGGTAAACATATACAAACTAAAAGAAGACCGTGCCGATGTTATCGTTCCAGCACTCAAAATATATGTAAGCGTTATGAGATGGGCGGGCGCTACAGAAATATATGTTCCAAAAATAGGGCTTGCAGATGGGCTGGTCCAACATTTATGGGAGGAGGAAAAGAGAAAAGTGAAGGGTGACAAGTAATCGGTTATAAGTGATGAGTGGCAAGTGGTCAGCAATTACCGATTCCTGATGACTAATATCTGATCACTGCCGGCTAATAACAAATCACTAATTTTGCCATACGATGTCAGTAAACAAAGAAATTAAAAAGATTACCACGCATACTTTGCAGAAAATGAAAGAAGCCGGGGAGAAGATTTCCATGATAACGGCCTATGATTTTTCCTTTGCAAAAATTTTTGATGGTGCAGGCATCGAGATTATTTTAGTCGGGGATAGCGCCAGCAATGTAATGGCCGGGCATGAAACGACTTTACCTATTACGCTTGACCAAATGATCTATCACGCCAGTTCGGTAGTGCGCGGTAGCAACCGTTCATTGGTTATTGTTGACCTCCCCTTCGGTAGCTACCAGGGAAACAGTAAAGAAGCCCTAAGTTCAACCATAAGGATAATGAAGGAAACTGGTGCGCATGCTATCAAACTGGAAGGAGGAGAAGAAATAATAGAATCCGTAAAAAGAATTGTGGGCGCGGGAGTGCCTGTAATGGGACATTTGGGATTAACACCTCAATCAATCTATAAATTTGGGACTTACAGCGTAAGAGCGAAAGAAGAATTAGAAGCTGAAAAATTAAAAAATGATGCTGTGCTTTTGCAGGAAGCAGGATGCTTTGGAATAGTGCTTGAAAAAATTCCAGCAACACTTGCAGCAGAAGTTTCTCAAAATTTATCGATCCCAACCATAGGTATTGGTGCGGGTAACGGCTGTGACGGACAAGTTTTAGTTATGCATGACATGCTTGGAATCAATACCGAATTTAAGCCCAGGTTTTTACGAACTTACCTGAATCTTCATGAGCAGGTTACAGATGCCGTTCAGCATTATATCCGGGATATAAAATCAGGAGATTTTCCGAATGATAAGGAACAGTATTAAAGCAGTAAAGCAACTTATTTTCTAATTTTTTATTTTATTGTATTTTTATCTTACAAAATCAGACAAGGTAGCCGTAAAAACACCTCTTTCCCGTTTCTTAAATAAGGCCTTCCAGTTTCCATTGTAACGCAATAACGACGGGACAAGCAGATTTCCCACCTTAGTCATTTGTACTTCCATATCAACATCAAAATCGTAGATTGCGGCATCATAGCTCAATGAATAATTCCTGGCAACTATTTCAAAAGTTTTTGCATTGAACCAGGTGGTCATCTCATCAATTACTACATCACTTTTTTTGCCATTTTTTACTTTGATTCCAAATACATAACAGGGAATAGAATCATAGTCCCTGTAATCGATATTCATATCGTATTTGTCAATCATCGATTCATCGAAGATGGGTGTTTTATTGCTGATAAATGGAAGCCCGTTAATTCTTTTCCCGGGATTGAAAAGCAGCATCTTTAATTGCTCTTTAT
The DNA here is from genome assembly GCA_039937595.1 of Ginsengibacter sp. GTDB lineage: Bacteria > Bacteroidota > Bacteroidia > Chitinophagales > Chitinophagaceae > Ginsengibacter. The sequence continues at coordinate 4,893 of JBDTGD010000038.1, forward strand.
GCTTGTCCATACCATTCAAACCACTGGTGGAAAATTCACTTCCCTTTACAATATTAGTCTCACCACACACGGAATCTTTTGTAAAGAACAAACCCGCATACATCCTGGCAGTATAATAATTAAAGTTGCCTTCATCGTCATACATGTTGCCGGTAACAGACTCATTTAGTGTTTCCATTTTTCTGCAGTCCCCTGTTCTTATCTGTTTGGTTTCACTGTGTAAAGAAGCCAGGTTATTTCCATTTTCATCCAACATTCTAATGTCATTCAATGCCAGATATCCAATGATTCTCAAATTTCGAAATGCTTTATAAAATGTAGTGTCATTTTTTACCCTATCTATGAAAGCCGATACATCCAGTTTTCTGTTGACTACAATTTCGGAAAGTGTAACATAATGATCATTTACTTTAACGGTGGTGTCATTTTTCTGTTGCGCAAAAAGACAAGCAGATAACATTAACAGAACGGTAAGCGTAAAAAACCTTTGAACCATGCAGTAAAAATAGTTCTTAAAATGTTGAAGAAAATGTAAATGAAAGCGTAAAAATTGGGTATTATGAATGTCTATACTATTGACCAAATAAACCGATGATTTAAAAAAAAATCACTTGCTGAATAACATCCTGTAATCAACCGAAACTTTTCCTTTAGAAATGTCACTCAGCTTCCGTTTCAATAAATTCTTTTTTAGAGGCTTTAAATAATCGATAAAAAGTTTCCCTTCTATATGATCGTATTCATGAAGAATTACGCGCGCTGTAACACCAACAAAAGTCCCGGTGTGTTCGACAAAATTTTCATCAAAAAAATGAATGGTCACAGTCTCTTTCCTGAAAATATCCTCCCTTATTTTTGGGATGCTGAGGCAACCCTCATTATAAGACCAGTCTTCACCATCTGTTTCTTTAACCCTCGCGTTTATAAAAACACCTTTATAACCATTATCGCCGGGGTAATTATTTACTTCATCCTCATCAAGGTTTGCAATTATCTGCAAGCTATCCATCACAAAAAGACGAATATCCTTGTTAACCTGTGGTGCCGCCAAACCTACGCCCTTGCTATTATACATAGTCTCCCACATATCTTCCATGAGTTTTTTCAAATCAGGATATTCAGGAGTAATATTTACACCTACTTTTCTCAAAACCGGATTACCGTAAGCCACTATCGGGAGAACCATAATTAAAAGATTATTGGAATATGAATTTATTGTTGGACTGCAAATTTAAAGGATTTCTGATTAATTTTTAATGGCTTGCACTCCCCATATATTCCTGCAACATAATAGTAGCCGCTATTTCATCAACAGTCCTCTTATTTCTCCTGTCTTTTTTCTTCATGCCCATGTCAATCATCGCCTGTTTTGCCATTTTAGAAGTAAATCTCTCATCCACGGTTTTAACAGGGATTTTGGGAAATTCTTTTTCTAACTTTTTGATAATGTGTCGTACGAGTGGTGTGGCATGCGTATCGGAATCATCCAGGTTCTTTGGCTCCCCTATCACAATTAACTCAACTTCTTCTTGCAGAAAGTATCTTTTCAAAAAAGATATTAACTCATAAGAGTCAACTGTTGTGAGTCCGGTTGCAATGATTTGCAACGGATCTGTAACAGCTATCCCTGTTCTCTTCTTTCCGTAATCTATGCAGAGGATGCGGGGCATGGAATATATGGAAGTTTATAATGGTTTAGTTGGAAATACAAATCACTAATATTTGTTTGTTTACTGTAAGTTGCCATTGAATCGTTTACAGTTTGGTAAATATATCTAATAACACAAACACACAAAAAACCACTGAAGCTATTCCGTTGGAACTGAAAAATGCTTTATTCACTTTTGATAAATCTTGCGGCTTCACCAAAATGTGCTGATAAATTAAAAAGAAAATAAATAGTGCAATTCCGATCCAATACAGCCAGGAAAAGTCCCCGATCATTCCTGCCGCAATAACCGAAATCGCTGATAAAAAATGAAGGAATTCGCTTACGTGTAAAGCTCTTTCGGCTCCAAGCCATGACGGTATTGATCGCAGGTTATTTTCTTTATCGAACGACTCATCCTGCAGCGCATAAATAATATCAAACCCGCTAACCCAAAACGAAACTGCTAAAGAAAACAACACGGGAACCAAAGCAAACTGCCCAGTCACTGCAAGGTATGCTCCAATCGGTGAGAGACTGAGACCCAGTCCCAGCACCAGATGACAAAGCGGGGTAAATCTTTTGGTATAACTATAGAAAAGAATTACAAATAATGCCACAGGCGCTAAAGCCAGGCACATGGCATTAATAAAATAAGTAGCAATGATAAATGCGGCGCAATTAAGAATCACAAAGATCATTGCATTTCTTTTTGATATAATTCCCCCGGGTATTTCACGGATCAACGTTCTTGGATTTTTAGCGTCATATTCCGCATCCAGCCAGCGATTGAAAGCCATCGCCGCGCTGCGCGCAAATATCATGCATAAAATCACCAGCACAAAAAGTATCCACCAGGGGCGCTGCAGGTTGTAATTAATTGCTTTCAATCCATAGAAAAACCCAACTAATGCAAAAGGCATCGCGAAAATCGTATGTGCAAATTTTACGAGAGACAAGTAATTCGATACACTCCCACTTAACGAAGTCTTGCTTTTCGATTCAATTTTTTTTATAATAGTTTCCATCTAATTATTAGTTTTTATTGCGTCTCTTGAGTTTAAGAGACATACCGCTTCCCACAAAACAATACCAGCTGCAACCGAAATATTCAATGAATGCTTCATGCCAAACTGCGGAATTTCAACACACCCATCACATAACGAAATGATTTCCTGCTCCACTCCCGTTACTTCATTACCAAAAACGAACGCGACTTTCTTAAGAGCTAAATCACCGATATGCTGAAGCAAAATACTGTCTAAAACCTGTTCTACTGCAAATATTTTATAACCATTTACCTTAAGATGCTCAATTGCAGCTTTAGTATTTTCAAAATATTTCCAATCTACCGAATCCTGAGCTCCCAGCGCGGTTTTAGTAATTTCCTTATGGGGAGGCTTTGCGGTATATCCGGTGATATAAATAGATTCAATTAAAAACGCATCTGCAGTTCGAAAAACACTTCCAACATTATAGGCACTACGAATATTTTCCAAAACCGCCACAACCGGATTTTTATCAGATTCTTTAAATTCATCCACAGATTTCCGGTTCAGTTCATCCATTGTTAGTTTTCTCATCAAAAGAATATTAATTTGCAAAAATAAATTAATTAGCCGATTAGCTGATTAGCCAATGTGCTGATTGGTCCCGAAATATTGGGACGATTATTAGTTTAGAGGCTTTTAGTCATTAGCAGATTAGCTAATTAGCACATTATCACATTAAAATATGGCTTCTTCAGATACTCCTTTAATGCAACAGCATAATGCCATCAAGGCAAAATATCCTGATGCGATTCTGCTTTTTCGTGTAGGAGATTTTTATGAAACATTTGGGCAGGATGCTATTACGGCTGCACGTATTTTGGGTATCACGCTCACTAAAAGAAACAACGCTTCTGCAACTGCGCCTGAACTTGCAGGATTCCCGCATCATGCATTAGACACCTATTTACACAAATTGGTAAAAGCTGGTTATCGTGTTGCCATCTGTGATCAACTTGAGGATCCAAAGCTAGCCAAAGGAATTGTAAAGCGTGGCGTTACTGAATTAATTACACCAGGTGTTGCTACCAATGATAAATTATTGGAACACAATCAAAATAATTTTTTATGTGGGATTCATATTGTTGAGGATAAAGCCGGTATTTCTTTCCTGGATATTTCCACAGGAGAATTTTTCATTGCGGAAGGCGATAAGGAATATGCTGATAAATTATTACAAAGTCTGAATCCCGCAGAAGTGATTTTTCAACGCAATCAGCAAAAGAATTTTAAAAGTTATTTCGGAACTAAATTCTATACTTACTCGCTTGATGAATGGATTTTTACGGAACAGTATGCGCAGGAAACTTTATTAAAACATTTCGGCACACAAAGTCTCAAAGGCTTCGGCGTAGAGAATATGAAGATTGGAATTATTGCCGCAGG
>JBDTGD010000039.1:0-9734 GCA_039937595.1 Ginsengibacter sp.
GCTCGCGTTTGGAGCGGGTTATTTGTCAAAAAGAAAATTGATTGGACGGTTCAAAAGCACGCTGATCAATACTTTCAGGATCCAGTCAAATGCTGCTGTTCATAAAACAATGGCTGCTAATAATAAAAAGGAAGAAAAAGAACCAGATGAATCCAAACAACCAGATAAAAAAAGTGAAGAAATGAACTTACAAAATCAAAATGAAAAAGTAAAAGCAAAACCAGAAATATTACCGGAGCCAACTTATTGGCCATTTTTCCTTGCGATGGGAATCGCATTTTTAGGATGGGGATTATTAACTACCTGGTTGATTTCCCTGGCAGGTTTCATAATATTAGTAGTATCGCTTATCGGATGGATAAATATTTTACGCCATGAATGAAGAATCACAAAAAGAAATAAGCCGAAGAAAATTTTTTCTAAAAATTAGCCTGGGCCTGGCCGGTATAGGTGCAGCAGCAGCCGCTGTTCCGGTAGTGAGCGCATTGGTTGCTCCTTTACTGGAAAAGACGACTCAACAATGGCGTACCGTTGGAAAAGTAGATGATTTCCCAATCGGTTCCACCAATTTAGTAAGATTTATAAATGCAGATCCTAAACCTTATGCGGGCGTTACTTCAGAATCAGCAGCGTGGCTACGAAGAAATGATCAAAGCAATTTTATCGCTTTCGCAGCCAACTGCACACATTTGGGCTGCCCGGTAAGATGGGAAAAAGACGCACACTTGTTTATGTGTCCTTGTCACGGCGGTGTGTATTATGCAGACGGAACTGTAGCCGGAGGCCCGCCACCAAAGGCTTTGACAAGATATGAAGTGAGAACTTTTAATAACGAAGTACAAATTAAAACGGCGCCGGTTCCTATTACAGGTATGGGCGCGTCTAAAAAGGCATGAAGAAATATTTAAAAAAAATATGGAATTGGATTGACGACAGAACGGGCATTACTGAGAACATCGTTCCGATCATGAAACATCCCGTACCGCCAAAGGCAACGTGGGCTTATGTTTTCGGAAGCGGTGTATTATTTTGTTTTATATTACAAGTAATTACGGGGATTGCTTTATCCTTATTATATCAACCCTCTTCCAAAGATGCCTATCAATCCCTTATATTTATTACCGACAAGGCAAAATTCGGGAATGTGCTAAGAGGCATCCATTACTTTGGCGCTTCCGCAATGATCATCCTGGTTGGCATCCACATGATGCGCGTTTACATAACAGCATCTTATAAATTTCCACGGGAAATGAATTGGATCAGTGGCGTCATTCTTTTGTTGTGCACCATTTTTATGGGATTCACGGGTCAGTTATTGCGCTGGGATTCCAACGGTGTGTGGTCTTCGGTAGTAGCAGCAGAACAATTGGGGCGAACGCCTGTTATTGGAAAGTATTTAGCACGCTTGCTTTTGGGCGGCGATACCATCGGTGGACAAAGCCTTAGCCGCTTTTATTCGTACCACGTATTTATGGTGCCTGCCATAATTTTCATATTCGTAGGAATTCATTTGTATCTCGTTATCCGCAATGGGATTTCAGAACCGCCAAAAGCGGGTCGGCTCGTTGAACCGAAAAAATACCGGGTCTGGTATAAAAATTTGCTGAAAGAAAAAGGAGTCCCCTTTTGGCCCGATGCTGCATGGCGCGATGTGATGTTCAGTTCAATAGTAATTATTTGTATCATTTGCCTTGCTATTATTTTTGGGCCTCCCGCGCTATCAGGAAAACCAGACCCTGCTGTATTAACTACTACACCAAAGCCTGACTGGTACATGGTTCCATTCTTTGCATTGTTTGCATTGATGCCTCATAAAATAGAGTCTATTGCGATGTTGCTTGGCCCTGTTTTGACGGTTGTTATATTATTTTCAATTCCGTTTATTTCCAACAGAGGAGAAAGAAGCCCGTTAAAAAGACCGTGGGCTGTGTATGGAGTTATTTGTGTTACCGTATTTGTGATCAGTTTATTGGTAGTAGGTTTGAAAGCTCCGTGGTCGCCTCATTTTAATACAAAGCCATTGCCATTAAGTGCAATTAAATCTGCCAATCCGGATTCCACCATCATCCAGGGTGTGCATTTGTTTTATTCAAAAGGATGTAACTATTGCCATAAAGTCAATAATTATGGAGGTATAGACGGGCCTGACCTCACCACTATCGGAAATCGTCTATCTATCCAGGAATTAAAAGTAAGAATCGTAAACGGAGGGAAAAATATGCCGGCTTATGGCGGAATTTTAACGAAAGAAGAGATGAATAATATCGTGGCTTTTTTAAAATCGCAGAATTAGCTTATAAGATTCCACGACTAATTTGAAACAATGCAAATTATGACGATGGCTTTTAAAAAATGAATCTTTTTAAAAGTATGAAGCATAGCTTTTGTTACCGCTTAATGAATTTGATAAAAAATGCTGTCCACGTAAACAACTTTTTTTTCTTTTCAATTAAAATATTATGACGTTATGGCTGATAGCGATCCTTCTCAACAACCGGATAAATTAACCTTTACAAAAAAAGTGTGGATAGCAGGAGGAATTATATCACTTATCATCGTTTTTATTCTTTTGATAACTACGTTATTCAGCGTTGTTTTATTAATTCTTGCCGGCGTTTTAGTTGCTATCTATTTTCATGGCTGTGCCGACATTTTAAAGAAATACCTTCACTGCCCTTCCAGATTAAGCGTTGTTATTTCAATCATAACAAATGTACTTTTATTGATAGCGTTCTTCTGGTTCGTCGGGGACAGATTGTCAACGCAGGTATCACAATTGTCTGATTCTTTACCAACAATCATCCAGAAAGCTAAAGTACAGATGAGCCATAGTGCAATCGGAAATAAAGTGTTGCAGTATTTGAATTCATCTGGAAATTCTGAAAAAACAATGGTGGTTGCCAAGCGCTTTTTTTCCTCTGGCTTTGGGATTCTTTTAGATCTTTATATTATATTCATTTTTGGTTTATTTTTTACTGCCGGTTCTACTCTTTATAAAAAAGGAATCATTTCACTACTGCCAACTGATGCAAAAGATAAAGGTCTGGAGATAATTAATGAACTTGGCAACGCTTTGAAAAAATGGCTTGAGGGACAAATTATTGCTTTCTTTTTCATTGCTATATTTACAGGAATAGGATTTTTAATTCTTGGTATGCCGTTGGTGTTTACATTGGCGCTTATAGCTGGTTTGTCCGCTTTCATTCCGAACTTTGGGCCTCTCCTTGCCTTTGTTCCCGCTGCGCTTATTGCTCTGGCGCAAAGCCAAAAAACACTTGTCATTGTTGCCTGCATTTTCATTGTTGTTCACCTTATTGAAAATGCTATTTTGCTGCCTTTGATACAAAAAAAGATGGTAAAAGTGCTGCCGGCAGTAACGATTTTTGCCCAGGTGGCTTTGGGTCTGCTGGGTGGTTTTTGGGGGGTATTGCTGGCGGTACCCGTAGTAGTCGTGTTAAAGACGATCATTGTTAAATTGTATATTGAGCAGAAACCGGTGCCAAATAAAAATTAAAGTGTATCAGGCAAAAAAAAAGCATAACAGTAAACGAACTTTTATTCAGGATTTTTATTTTATAATTACTCTGTAAGGTGGAGGTCGTCAGAATGTTACGTTTTATCCGGCATTTCATTTGATGTATCGTAAAAAAATACTTTATGCAAGATGGAACAATGATTCAATATTTTCATTGGTATTTACCCGATGATGGAAATTTATGGAAACAAATAAAAGAAGATGCGCGACATCTGAAAAGTCTTGGCATTTCTACAGTTTGGTTTCCGCCGGCTTTTAAAGGAGCAAGCGGAGGGTACAGTGTGGGGTACGATGTTTATGATTTGTATGATCTTGGAGAATTTGATCAGAAGGGATCAGTACGCACAAAATATGGTACACGCCAGGAATACATAGATGCTATTAACGCGGTACATGCAGTAGGGATGCGCACGATGGTGGATATTGTTCTTAACCACAAAGCGGGTGGGGATGAAAAAGAAAAAATAAAAGTAGTAAAAGTAGATCCCAATAACCGCACCAAAGTTATCAGCGCACCTTATGAAATAGAAGCTTATACAAAATTTACTTTCCCTGGCAGAGATAAAAAATATTCAGAATTTATATGGGATTTCATGTGTTTCAACGGTGTGGATTATGCTGCGGATATTAATGAAACCGGTATCTTCAGAATTTTGAACAGCTATGGAGATTCGTGGGAAAAAATGATCAGTAATGAGAAAGGTAATTATGATTACCTTATGTTCAATAATATAGATTTTAGAAATCCAGCGTTGCTTGAGGAGTTGCACCGGTGGGGAAGATGGTATTGGGACCAGGTACATTTTGATGCCGTCCGTTTGGATGCGGTAAAGCATATCACACCGACTTTTTACCTCGATTGGCTGCATAAAATAAGAGAAAGCACCCGGAACGAAATCTTTGCAGTGGGAGAATATTGGGCTCCTGGCCATTTGAACCTATTATTAGAATACATTAAAGACACGAACAATGAAATGAGTCTTTTTGATTCTTCGCTGCATAATAATTTCTATAATGCATCCAATAAAGGAAATAATTATGATATGCGAAAGATCTTCGATGAAACATTGGTAAAGGCGTTTCCGGAGAAGGCAGTTACACTGGTTGGCAATCATGACACGCAACCGCTACAGGCCTTGGAAGCGCCAATAGAAGCCTGGTTCAAGCCAATAGCTTATGCATTGATTTTGCTAAGGGCGGAAGGTTATCCATGTGTTTTCTACCCTGATCTTTACGGCGCTCACTATAAAGACAAAGGAAAGGATGGAAACGAATACGAGATATGGTTAGATAGGGTTGATGATTTAGAAAACATGTTGCATGCACGCTGCAACAACGCTTTCGGAATGCAAAGGGATTATTTTGATCATGCCAATTGTATCGGATGGACAAGAGAAGGCGATAACGATCACAGTGGCTGTGCGGTTGTATTATCAAACGGTGATGATGGAAATAAAAATATGGAAATTGGAAAGCGCTATTCAGGAAAAAAATTTATTGACATGTTGGGAAAAAACCCGGCTGAAGTGGAAATCAATAATGATGGATGGGGAAATTTTTTCGCTCCCGCAGGGTCCGTTTCCGTATGGATAGAAAAAGTTTAAAAGAATACTGATTAAAATAATGGATGGAAACCGGATTTGATTTTTTTTCTCTCGACAAAAGATATTTTCATACCGCGGCATAACCTTTTCAATAAATCTCTGCCTTAAGCATGGCATCATTTATGAAACGGGAATTTCAAATGAAAAAACAGACCCCTTACCAAAATCACTTTTGACCCAAATTTTTCCGTTATGCCGTTTTATGATTTCTGAAGCTATAAATAATCCGATACCAAACCCCGGAAAAGTTCTTTCATTTTTGCCTTCAACCCTGTAAAACCGTTCAAACACTTTTTCCTGGTCTTTCTTACTAATGCCTATCCCGAAGTCCTGTACTGCAATAATTACATTGTCGTCTTGAATGCTGCATTCCACTTTTATTGTTTTTGATTGCGGCGAATATTTTATAGCGTTAGTAAGAAAATTAATAAGCACCTGCCCTATACGGTCGCGGTCGGCATAAACCATTGCCTTTTCCTTTACCATTAAAGATATTTGATAATGCGGATTGATATGTTTGACCTCATGAACAATCTCATTTATCAAACCGGTTATTTCAAAATGTTCCTTGTAAAAATTCAGGCCGGCCGATTTTATCTTTGACAGGTCAAGTAATTCATTAATCAGTTTGGTAAGGGTTCTTATCTGCTTGTCCATAATGTTTAATGAATTCAGCAGAAAAGAGTCTTCACTTTTTTCATGCTTTATCTGCAACATTTGCACATAACCCTTAACGGAAGTCAAAGGCGTCTTTAGTTCATGGCTGGCCATGCTTATGAAATAATCCTTTTGTTGATCCTGTTCCTTCATTTCCTGTATATCGGTACTGCTTCCTACCCACATCTGAATATTACCCGCCGAATCCTTTTGTGGAAGCGCACGGCTTAATTGCCAGCGGTATTCTCCGTCATACCTTCGGAAACGATGCTCAAATAAAAAATCCTGTCCTGTTTTCACTGACTCCATCCAGCTTTTTAAATTGCTTTCCCTGTCATCAGGGTGAATCATCTTCATCCAGCCATCCATTAATAATTGTTCCGATGTTAATCCGGAATAGTCATACACATTTTGATTGTAATAAAATATTTTACCCGCAGTGTCTGCAGTCCATATCTGTTGAGGCAGTGAATCAGCGAGAAGACGAAATTTCGATTCACTTTCCTGTAATACTTGCTGGTATTGTTTTTCCTCAGTTACATCCCGCAAGGTCCCAATAATTTTTACCGGTTTTTTATCTTCATCAAAAAATACTTTTCCCTGTGTTCTTATCCAGCAAATTGTATTATCAGGTCTTACAACCCGGGCTTCGTATTTATAGATTCCGCTAATAATGGCCTCGTCAAACGCCTTTTCTACAATTTCATGAAGGTCATCGGGGTGAATCTGGCCACGCATTTGCGCATGGGTAATTATCCCGGAGGGTTGATGGCCAAATATTTTTGCCAGGCGTGGTGAGTAAATGATATCCCCGGTACGGAGGTCAAGGTCCCAAATGGAGATTTCCGTGGCTTCAGTAGCCAACCGCAATCTTTCTTCCGCTTCTTCTACGTTTTTCCTGGCAGCTACCTTGTCTGTTACATCATTTACTGTTATCATGATTCCCGATGTATTACCCTCAAGCTCAAACAATGGTGCATATTCGAAATCGAGATAAAACTTTTTAGTGCCATCATCTCCTTCCACATAGGCAATTGACTCTTTTTCACTATGAGTTTCTCCTGTGGTAAAAACTTTTTTCAAGAGTTCAGGATATTTCTGATTTTGCAATTCGGGGAAGACCTCCAGGATTGGTTTGCCGATAATATCTGCTTCTGATTTTCGCCATACACTTTCAAACATCGCTCTGTTGGCTGATTCAATTACAAATTTCTCACCTCTTAAGATTGTCATTGGGATAGGCGATTGCATTACCATATTACGAAAATGCGTTTCGCTTTCCTGCAGTAAGTGTTTTGCTATTACGGTGGAGGTTACTTCCATGGCCACTACCATAATTCCGGAAATTTTACCCTCTTCATCTTTTAAAGGATGATAAACAAAGTTGAAGTAAGCCTGTTCCAGCCTCCCCATCCGTTTTAAGGTTACTTCAAATTCATTCCCATAAAAAGGTATTCCGGTAGTAACTACTTTTTTAAACAATGGTTCTACTACTTCCTTGACTTCCGGGATTACATCAAAAATAGGGCGACCAATAAATTTATCTGCGGTTTGGTCAATGATTAACAAATAAGCATCATTAGCCCTCTCTACATTAAAATCAACACCTCGAAAAATGGCAATACCAAGCGGAGCCTGCCGAACGGCACTATTAAATCTTTCTTCGCTCTCTTTTAAGTCATCAATTGCTTTCTTTTTTGCAGTTGTTTCGATTACAGTAACCAACACGCCCCCCACCTCGCCATCCTCTTTTCTTATAGGACTGTAGGCAAAATCGAAATAACAATTTTCAATAAATCCATTTCTGTCAAGAGGCAGCATAAAGTCAGGGAATCCAACCGGCACTCCGTTCATTACCCCATCAAACATAGATCCGATAATATCCCATACCTCTACAAAGGTTTCCCTTGTACTTATTCCAAGTGCGTGAGGATGTTTTGTGGCGCCTAATATAGGCCGGTAACCATCGTTATAAATTTGTGTATATTCTTTACCCCAGGCTATATACATTCCAAAAGGGTTGTTAAGCAGCACAGAAACCATGGTGCGTAAACTTGGCGGCCAATTTTCGGCATTGCCCAAAGGGGTTTTGCTCCAATCCGTAGTGCGAATAAGTTTGCCCATTTCTCCGCCTCCGGATAGAAATTGATACTCTTGCGGTAAATCATTACCTCCTTTCAAATTGCTCATTCTTCGACAGTAGAAATTAAAAATAATACCAAATATAACGGAATCTTAAAATGGTTCTAAATGAAATTTTAAAATATTTAAAAATGTTCTTCCATTGGAGAATAATTTTGTAGAGGCACCAAAGAAAACTTAGCTCTTTTAAGAGACAGCCTCGTCTAAAATTTTGAATTCTATCTGTTTAATCCCAACACTTTTTCCCGGTGCGCCTCTGTTTAAATTTTATTCATCCCAAATGTCATTTTCATTTCATACTATAAGATAAAATAATATTCTTTCGTACCGATTCAATTAGAATGCCAATTGAAAAGATTGAAGTTCGCCGAATCGTTAGTAGTTTCGGAATATTTATTGTTAGTAATATCAGCATGAATAATAGAATTATAAAATGGATGCGCAATAACTATAACAAGATAGAGCACAGTATTGCATTTTATCCAGCTATCATTGCAATTGGTTTCCTTGTTCTTTCAGCGCTCATGCTGCAATTCGATTATTCCCAAACTGGCAAGGAAATTAAATCCAGTTTAAGCTGGCTCACTCTTAAAGATGCAAACACCGCGCGCTCTATCCTTTCTACCATTGTGGGCGGCATTATCTCACTTACCGTATTTAGCTTTTCGATGGTGATGATTGTGCTCAACCAGGCTGCTTCCCAAATGAGCAACAGGATGTTGGAAAGTATGATTGGAAATCGTTTTCAACAGTTTGTTCTTGGGGTATATATTGGCAGCATTGTATATGCGCTGTTCCTTTTAAGCAACATTCGCGATATCAATTCGGGTATTTATATTCCGGCATTAAGTATTTACTTATTGCTTCTGCTCACGGTGGTTGATATTTTTATTTTTATTTATTTTCTACATTATGTAACACAATCTGTAAAATTTGAAACCATCATTGAACGTGTGCATAAGCAAACACTTAACTCGCTCCATCGTCTTTGCTTCGAGGAGTTCCAAGCAGATGTAACAATTCCGCGTACAACACCGCAGAAGATTTCCTTACCTTTTTCTTCCTATTTCCAGGGTTTTAATAAAAAAGAATTGGTAAAATTTGCGGGTATTCATAAGGGTGAGATCTATTTCCTTTATCCTGTAGGCAGTTATTTGCTAAAAGATATTTCTTTTTTGAATTTCTACTCCGATAATAAATTATCTGACGACGAAATAGAACAGATGATGACAATGATAGATTTTTACAACGGGCAGCCAATTGACATTAATCCTTATTATGGATTTCATCAACTGGCAGAAGTATCCATTAAGGCGCTGAGTCCTGCCATCAACGATCCCGAAACCGCAGTGCTCAGTCTGCATGCTATCACCGACCTGTTCGCCTATAAATTGCGCCATTTTAATCAATCCGCATTTAAAGATGAAAACGGGACGGTGCGTGTACAAACTTTGGACTGGAGTTTTGAAAAACTTTTTGAAGAATGCTATTACCCCATTTGGGAATATGGGAAAAAAGATCGGTACATACAAAATTCGATGCAGCAAATGATAGAACAATTGATGCATCTCGATACGAACGGAAACCATGATCAATTTTTTATTAATTTTCTTAATAAAATAAAAGAAGAGATAAAGATGAATGAGTTTTGATAATTTTTTTACCCTACAAAAAATAAGATATGAAAGCACTTATCATCGTAGATATTCAAAATGACTTTCTTCCCGGTGGCGCATTGGCCGTTCAAAATGGAGATGCTGTAATTCCGGTAATCAATGAATTACAGAGTCACTTTG
>JBDTGD010000040.1:0-3565 GCA_039937595.1 Ginsengibacter sp.
TTTCTCTGAAGGATTGATAAGCAGGTTCCATTTTTCTGTAACAGTTTCTACCCATTCCGTTTCTGTGCGCAAAGTGACACAAGGTTTTTTCAAAATATAGGCTTCTTTTTGTATACCTCCTGAATCGGTAATAATCCTTTTAGCGGCATTTTCAAGCGCAATGAAATCTAAATAACCTTGTGGATCAATTATCTTTATTTTTGAAGGAACCCTATAATTATCTCCTAACATTTTTTTCGTGCGTGGATGTACGGGGAAAATTATTTTCTCATCCAATTGCCCCAACTCATCTAAAATATGTCCCAATATTTTTGTATCGTCTACGTTATAATTTCGATGAAGAGTTAGCAGGTTAAAAGCGGTATTTTCTAATTTAAAATCCGTGATAATTGTTGATTTACCAAGGGCGATTTCAAGATTATCCTTCATGGTATCTACCATGATATCGCCTGTAAAAAAACTATTTTTTCCCAAGCCTTCTTTTTGTAAAATAGTTAATGCGGTTTCAGTTGGAGCGAATAAATATTTAGAAACATGATCAGTAGTGATACGATTAATTTCTTCAGGCATGCTTCTGTTATAACTTCGCAAACCAGCTTCAATATGAACAATAGGTATGTTTAGTTTTGCGGCAGCCGTGGCACCTGCAAAAGTCGAGTTGGTATCGCCAAAAACGATAACCAGGTCGGGTTTGAATTTTATCATCGCGGAATCCAGCATCAACATCATCTGCGTAATTTGAGACATAGCGCTTCCGGCATTTATTTCGAGATGAATATCCGGTTCACGAATGTCCAAATCAATGAAAATCTTTTCGGACATGGCATAGTCGTAGTGCTGTCCGGTATGTACGATTATTTCTTCATGAATACCCGCAAGTCCTTTTGATAGCGGTGCTAACTTAATAAACTGTGGGCGCGCGCCTACTATAGAAAATATTCTCAATCTAGTTCTTTTTGGTTATTAATATACTTTACAACAAAGGAGCGTTTAACCATTGAGAAATTAAAGTTCATTAAGGAAAACTTAACTATTCTTCACTCCTTAATGGTTCATGTTAAAACTTCTCTTTTTCTTTTGCTTCGCAAATATTTACCATGAAGTGCACGAAGAGCACGGAGGGAACACTTTTACTTTTTGCTATTCAAGAATCCTTTTTTCGAAAGCACGCTTGAAAATCCTTTGTACTCCGGAATTCTATCTATTGTTTCAGGATTGGCTATTTCGCATCCTGTCGAACAGGTTTTTGCCAATCGTTGTACATCTTCAAACTTCACTTTATTGTATTCGTCAAAGGCATAATTCTCATTATAGAAATTGATAAGGCCGAGAAGCTCATGCCCCAATCCTTTTTCCATTGTGCGGAAACTTTCAAAGATAAATTGGACAAAATCTTCAGTAGGATTTTCTATGCCTTTACCGATGCCGGCATATCGTTCAGGAGTTTCTGAAAATTGTTTTCTGTTATAAATATTGGAGGCATCCATGATGCCCTTAATATTTTTATATGAATAAATGATTTCAAAATGATCAATGTATTCTTTATGTGCCGAACAAATAAATACATAATCAGCATATTTTAGCGCTTTATTCAAATCGTGTGTTAAATGGTCTTGCTGGTTAAATCTCAAAACATTCTGATCATCTTCCTTCACGTACGGATCGTGCATGATATAATCCACATTATTATCCCTTAGATAATTAGCCAACACAAGGGTGGGAGAGTTACGCGTGTCTTCAGAATTAAAGCGATAAGCGACACCCAAAAGAGCAATCTTTTTATCATGTAAATTCCCAAAGGCTTTTTCAGCTTGTTTAAAAGTATGGACAGGAGATGCATCATTTATTAACCTTGATTCAAGAATAAGGCTTTTGCTGGTGTCATTTCCTTTTTGGAAATTTCGCCACCAAAGCAGAATTCCGTCTTTGGGCAGACAATGTCCTCCAACGCCAAGCATAGGAATGAGTATGCCGCCACTTGGCACTG
Source organism: Ginsengibacter sp. (assembly GCA_039937595.1). Lineage (GTDB taxonomy): Bacteria > Bacteroidota > Bacteroidia > Chitinophagales > Chitinophagaceae > Ginsengibacter. Next base: position 1,988 of record JBDTGD010000040.1, read on the forward strand.
CATTGGGATCGTTGGTAGCTTTGTCTGACTGGGAAAGGAGAGTATTCACTTCATCCCTTACTTTATAAAAATCAATATTATGGTCATCACAATATCTTACTATTTCAGTTGAAAAAGCAATTCTCACATCGCGATAAGCATTCTCCAGTGTTTTTACAATTTCCGCCGTGAGGCTATTAGTTTCATAAACTTCTCCGTTTGTTACAATATGGTTATAAAGTTTCGCAATAAGTTTTGGCGTTTCGGGATGTAGTCCTCCGGCAAGTTTATCCGCATCGCGGATTCTTTCTACCAAACGTCCAGGCATTACCCGATTAGGACTGTTTCCCAGGAGAATATCTTTTCCTTCTTCCAATCCGTACTTTTTAAAATGCTGGCGGAACAGCGTGTCCATTGTGGTAGGAGCAAGTGTTGATTCAAAAATTACCAATGGAATTTTATCAGCAGGTTTTTTCTGTAATGCTTCAGCTAATTTTTCAAGGCCACCAAACATGGGGCCATAGTCAGGTTCAAAGCCACTCTCGTTTTTATCCGTTTGTATAGAAACCAATATGACATCAGCATCAGAGAGGACCGAAAAGTCAGCACTGGCAGAAAGAGTTCCAGCTTTTACCGCCTCGCGCGTTATGTCGTCTAATTCAGGCTCAATACCTCCAATAACAGACTTGCCGCTGTTAATGGTATCTACTTTCCAACCGGAGTTTTTTGAATTTCTTTGAATGACTACCACTTTGGCCGGTTCTTCTGTGCCGATTTTTATTTTTGCATTCGCGAGCATCGCGGCCATTGGCATACCTACGATGCCAGGGCCTATTATACCGATTTTTTGAACTTTCCAGTTTTCGGATTTAACAGGTGATATCTTTGATTCCATTTTTTATAATTGAGTTTTACGTTTAAAGTTTGGAAATTGAATTAGTAGCCGGCACAATAAATACGAATTCGGCTACAGCAAACGAACAAATAATAAAGACTTTTATTTTTTGAGAGCATTAAACAATACCTGTGCTGACCTGTATCGATCTATTTATCAATAAACTGTGCATGCCATAATTCGAGGGATAAAAGCCCCCACAAGCCTCTGCTAAACGGCTGCTCAGCTTGAATCAATTTTTCTACATAATCTGTGTTGATCATGTTTCTCTCCTTTGCTTTTTTGGATAAAAGAGTATCCATAATGAAACCCTTCACTTTGTTTTTAGACCAAATATGAAGTGGTACCGGAAAACCCATCTTATCCTTTCTGTTCATTATTTCGGGAGGCATAATATCTTTTATTGTTTTTTTCAAAAGATACTTCATCTCACCACCTTTAAATTTCATGCCGGCAGGCATAGTGGAAATAAGATCAACAATTCTACGATCAAGTAAAGGCACTCTGGATTCAATAGAAACGGACATGCTTACACGATCTTCAACCTGCAACAAACCAGGAAGGCTGGCAACCATATCAAAATGCGTCATTTTATTAAAATAACTTTTGGTTTCGGCATTATTAAAATGATGGGAAAATTTACTGAATATTTGCTCATGGTTACGACTCTTTACAAAATCAGGTTGAAAAAAATCAGCAGTAGC
>JBDTGD010000041.1:0-7613 GCA_039937595.1 Ginsengibacter sp.
TAAACAGTTTTTAAAAGAGCGCCATCTGTTATGAAAAAATACTAAAGGCGATGATTTGGCATAAAATGCTTATGAATATTCCGGAATAAATATCAAATGGCCTGTGGTCGCTTACTATCATGCGCGAAGTACAAACTACCCCGGTTATAATAAAAACTAACATAACTGTAAGAAAAAGCGCGAAAGAAAATCCAGAAAAAATAATAATCAGCATCAATCCGCATAAGGATCCCACGCCCAACGCGTGCATGCTAATCTTAAAATATATGTTGGCGATTAGAGCAAGGGAGGAAGCTACAAAGACGCCAAACATAAACCCTGTAAGAATTACAGGAACGTCAGGTTGGTTTTTGAAAACCAAAAACATCCAAAAATAAAAAATATTGGTAGCTATGTAGGGAATGATCCTTTCGCGCTGTGTCTTTAATAAGATACTTTTAATAAATCCGAGCGCTTTTAATAACACAACCGTTAAAGCAGGATAAAAAATGGTATTAAACGCTACGCGTATCACAATGAGTAGTTTATCCTGGGAGGAAATGCCTGTAAAATATCCCGGCTGGATATAGGCTAAAAACCACGTAGCGATTACTGGAATGAAAAGCGGGTGAAAAATAAACGAAAAAAGATGTGCCAGCCAGTTTACAACCAACGGGAACTTTAAATTATTTTCCATGGGTGCGATGTGTTGGATGTCTCCGTCCCCGGCAGTAATATTTTGTTGCATAATTAAAGTTCTTTTCTTAACCGTGCCACCGGAATATTCAACTGCTCGCGGTATTTGGCTACAGTACGCCGCGCGATATTGTACCCTTTTTCCTGCAACGCTTCAGTCAGTTTTTCATCACTCAAAGGTTTTTGCTTGCTTTCCTCTTCTATCAGGTCGCTTAATATTTTTTTCACTTCCCGGGTACTTACTTCCTCCCCACTGTCGGTTACAAGACTTTCGCTGAAGAAAAATTTTAACCGGTAGGTTCCAAATTCTGTTTGCACAAATTTGCTATTAGCCACCCGGCTTACAGTAGAAATATCCAGCATGGTTCTTTCGGCAATATCTTTCAGGATCATCGGCTTCAGGTTAATGTCCTCACCGGTGAGAAAAAATTGTCTTTGGTAGTCAACTATCGTTTGCATGGTGCTTAAAAGAGTATGCTGCCTTTGCTTAATGGCATCGATAAACCACTTGGCTGAATCGATTTTTTGTTTAATAAACATCACCGCTTCCTTTTGGCGTTTGTCCTTCTTATCACCCCGGTCATAATCTTTAAGCATATCCCGGTAGCCCTCGCTGATACGAAGGTCTGGGGCATTTTTCGAGTTAAGCGTGATTTCTAATTTGCCATTATTATTCAGTACAAAAAAATCCGGTATTACATAGCTTTGAAGCTTGTTGGATTCTCCTACTTCTCCACCGGGCTTAGGGTTTAACTTAATAATCTGGTTAATTACTTCTTTAATTTCTTCATCGTCCAGGTTTAAGTTTTTTTGAATTTTTTCATAATGCTTCTTGGTAAATTCATCGAAATATTTATCTATTATTTCAACAGCAGTACCAACCGGCACCCCATCTTTTTCTTTTCTTTTTAATTGTAAGAGAAGGCACTCCTGAAGGTCACGTGCCGCTACACCAGGCGGATCAAACTTCTGTATTAATCCTATTAATTTTTCTATCTCCTTTTCACTTGTAATTATATTTTGCCTGAAAGCAAGATCATCACAAATAGATGTCGTGTCGCGGCGAAGGTATCCATCATCATCTATGCTCCCAATGATGTGCTCCGCTATCACCCTTTCGCTATCGGTAAGCTGAAGCATTAATAACTGCGATTTTAAAGTGTCATAAAAAGAAGTTTCCACTTTATGTGGAATTACTTTTTTATCATCCGGATCTCCATAATTATCATCACGGTATTTATAATCTCCTGGCTCGTCATCTCCTTCACTTACATATTCGCTGATGTCAATTTTATCGTAATCATCCTCGCTGCCGTCATTATCAATATTTTCTATAGTTTCAAAATCGTCGTCTGACTCGGCCGCGGGTTCATTATATCCATCTTCACCCGCATCAAGGGCGGGATTTTCTTCAAGCTCCTCCTTTATTCTTTCCTCAAGATGGGCCGTAGGCACCTGTAGCAATTTCATCAATTGAATTTGCTGAGGAGATAGTTTTTGTAAAAGCTTTTGTTGTAAACGCTGGCCTAAAGACATATTGTGCTTTTCTTTTTATAAGTTGTAAATTTACGGACAAAAGTAACGATATGTTTTTTTGGAACAAATTTTGTGGCTTGCTACTATTTTTTTTATTTTTGGCCGGCGTCTCCAATGGCCAGACTGTAGTTGTCAATAGCAATAATTCATCAAAAAATATCTCAGATTCTTTTCATTATGTTAACATTTTTCCCAGCCCTCTTTTAATAAGTGACATAACCAGGTCCAATCCCCAGGTTCCTGCTGACCTGGCTACCTGTAAGTATGGTTTTTTTTGCAAACAGGAAATGAAATTTGAAAAAGCTACCAACATTCCCCTTAGAATCAGGTTAGGCTCGCTGGAGCAATGTAATTATTATGAGGGAAAGCGATGGTAAACTGTCGGCCCGCATAAAGACTTTTTAAATTATAGATTCGGTTTTGAAAAAATAAAAGCGATTCAATCGGTCTAAGTTTTATTTTTACCAAAACAAGTTTTTGATCCATGAATATCGAAGAGATTTATAAAATATATCAACAGTATCCTTCCATACAAACTGATACCAGGCAATTAAAAAAGGATGATCTTTTTTTCGCGTTGAAGGGACCTAATTTTAACGGAAATAATTTTGCGAAACAGGCACTGGAACAAGGGGCAGCTTACGTAATAGCAGATGAAAAACTGTCATTTACTGACGACAGGATTATCAAAGTGGATGACGCTTTGAAGGCCCTTCAGCAGCTTGCAAAATTTCACCGGGATCAATTTAATATTCCTTTTATAGCCATCACGGGAAGCAACGGGAAAACGACTACTAAAGAATTGGTTCACGAAGTATTGTCTTCCACTTTCAAGACATACACCACCCAGGGAAACCTAAATAACCATATAGGCGTCCCTCTTACTATTTTAAGAATAAAGGCGGACGCAGCGTTTGCTGTGATAGAAATGGGCGCTAACCACCTGAAAGAAATTGAAGGATATTGTCAATATGCGCAACCTACTCATGGCCTCATTACCAATATCGGCAAAGCACATCTTGAAGGATTTGGAGGTGCGGAAAATGTAAAAAAAGGGAAAGGTGAGCTTTTTGATTTTCTCAATTTGAATAACGGAACCGCTTTTGTAAATGAAGATGACCCGGCTGTTTTAGAATTAGGCAACCATCTGAAAAAGACGATTCACTATGGAAGCGCCGGAGAAGCAAATACCGGAAGACTTCTAAAAAAAGATCCATTTATAGAAGTAAAAATAAACTCAGGAGAATCTATCCAAACCAAACTGGTAGGCGCTTATAATTTGCCGAATGTATTGGCAGCTGTTTGCATAGGCCAATATTTTAAAATTGATACTGGTAAAATTAAAGATGCCATAGAAAATTTCACACCTTCGAACAGTCGTTCGCAATTAATTAAATCTGGTAGCAATACAATTATTTTAGATGCTTATAATGCCAACCCGGGGAGCATGACGGCGGCAATTGAGAATTTTGCAGCTATGAAGGGAGATAAAAAAATCTTGTTGTTGGGGGACATGAAGGAGTTGGGAGAGGACAGCATTAAAGAACATGCGGCCATTGTTTCCTTAATAAAAAAATACAATTGGGAAGCGGTTGTTCTTGTAGGAAAAAATTTCTCAGAAGTTGATAATTCCTATATCCATTTCGAAAATTCAAAACAGGCAAGCGGCTGGCTGAAAAAAGAAAACATTAAAAATGTTCATTTGCTGGTAAAAGGGTCAAGGAGTATGCAAATGGAGAAAGTGTTGGAATGAATATACAACTGCAAAAGTTCCTGTTTTAAAGACTACAAAATAAATTTTTTGTAGGCTAAATGATGCCATTTTACCACTTATCAAATTTTTTTCTATTCCTGCGATTCCTTAAAAGCGTTCTTTTATATTTGCAAATGCAAAAATTTAGAATATTTATCTTTCTTTTTTTTATAGCTCTTGCAGGTTCTGCTCAAAAAAAATGGACGCTACAGGAATGTGTGCAGTATGCAATGGATAATAATATTTCAATAAAACAATCAGGTTTGCAGTCTGACCTGGGAGCTATCACGTACAAACAAAGTAAACTTTCTCAAATACCTAACGCCAATTTTAGTAACAGTGATGGCTATAGGTTTGGTAAATCGCAAAACCCATCGACAGGTATTCTGGAGAATCAAAATTATTTTACAGTGGGTTTAAATTTTCAAACGAGTGCCGAAATTTTCAATTGGTTTTCAAAAAAGAATACGATACTTGCCAACCAATGGTCATTAGAAGCTTCCAAAGCCGCAACTGAAAAATTGAAAGATGATATCGCTTTATCGGTTGCCAATTCTTATTTACAGATACTGCTCGCACACGAACAGGAAAAGATTGCCGCAGTACAGGTAACGCAATCGCGTACGCAATTAGACATTGTAAATAAGCAGGTGGCTGCCGGCTCATTGCCCGAATTAAATGCCGTCGAAATCGAATCGCAATTGGCCAATGATACCTCCAACCTGATTACCGCCTCGGGAAATGTAACGCAGGCAAAATATGTATTGATGTCTTATATGAATGTTGATGCCGCAGACTCTTTTGATATTGATGAACCTCCTATAAATAAAATTCCATTGGAACTTATAGGGGATTTACAGCCGCAGGATGTGTATGCGTCAGCATTGAAAAACCTGCCACAGCAAAGAATGAACGACATGAATATCAAAGCTGCAGAAAAGAATATGCTTGCTGCCAAAGGCGCTCTTTATCCCAGTATCTCTGCTTTTGGAAGCCTGAGTAACAATTATGGATATTCGAGAACGCCTTTTTATACACAGATACCAAATGGTTATAAACCGAGCGGATTGGTAGTTACTGACGGCCTCGGAAACGTACTTGGTGATTATAATGTACAACAGCCTGTGTTTACCAATGGTAAAAAAATGTACATTACATCTCCGGGGTTTGGCACACAGTTTAATGATAATTTTGGCCAGACAATTGGCCTCAGCATTTCAATTCCAATATTCAGTGGATGGCAGGGAAAAGCCGGTTACCAGCGATCAAAACTAAACGTCAAAAACCTGGAGTATCAAAAAGATCTGGATAATCAAACCTTAAAACAAGATATTTACCAGGCTTACAATGCTGCAATTGTAGCCAGGGAAAAATTTACTTCTTCAGCTAAAGCTGTCGAATCGGCTCAAAAAACTTATGATTTTACATTGTTGAGGTATAATGTTGGAATGATAGGAACTTTAGAATTAATAACCAATCAAAATAGTTTGTTTACTGCAAAGCTTCAGTATGTGTTAAACCAATTTGATTATATTTTCAAAATGAAAGTATTGGAATATTATAAGGGGCTGGGATTGAAACTGGAGTAAGGAATATCTATGATGTTGAATGTAGGATGTATGATTTTAGATGTGATAAATTTTTTCTAAGAACTTAAGAACGAATTTAAAATTAATGAACTTGTTGTGAACTAGTCTATGAAGTGCATTGAAGTTGAATATTTTCTAAAACAATATAAATAAAACCTTTCTGCGGACAGGTAAGGAGGCGTGTTATGAATAAAACTCTTAAGTGGACAATTATTATTCTGGGGATACTGATTGTACTGTTGATTGTGCTGAAAAAGACAGGTGTGATCGGGAAAGACGAAGCAATAAAAGTAACTGCGGAAAAAGTAGCGAGCCGCACTATCGTGGAAACCGTAAACGCCAGTGGAAAAGTGTATCCCGAAGTGGAAGTCAAGTTAAGCCCCGATATTTCAGGTGAAATCGTAGAACTTGAAGTGGCCGAAGGGGACAGTGTAAAGAAAGGACAGGTCGTTGCGAAAATTTATGGTGATATTTATGTAACACAAAGAGACCAGGCAGAGGCTATTGTAAAGCAGCAGCAGGCACAATTAGCAGACGCGCAGGCATCAATCGGAGCTTTGGAAGCAAACCTGAACCAGGCGAAGGAAACTTACAATATGCAAAAGCAGCTGTATGATGAGAAAGTAATTTCAAGGAATGAATTCAACACTGCTGATGCCGCATATAAATCTGCAGTCGCAAATTTGCAAGCTGCAAAAGAAGGTATTGTAGGGAGTAGTGCAGGTGTACAAAGTGCCCAGGCAGCGCTTCAAAAAGCCAATAAAGATTTAAGGCTGGCAACCCTTGTATCGCCTATGAATGGAATTGTTTCTTTATTAAGCGTAAAAAAAGGAGAACGGGTAGTAGGTAGTTCTATGATGGCCGGCACAGAAATGATGCGTATTGCAGACATGAGCAAAATGGAAGTAAGGGTAGATGTAGGTGAAAATGATGTGCCCAAAGTTCATCTTGGCGATAGCGCTACTATTGAGGTAGATGCTTATAATGACAGAAAATTTACCGGCGTGGTAACACAAATAGCAAGCAGCAATAATGGCGCCTCCACTCAAAGCGATCTGTCAAATACAAGCACCGATGTTACTAATTATAAAGTTTATATCAGACTTAATCCTGAATCTTACCAGGATTTGATAAGCCCTAAAAAAAGACTTCCTTTTCGTCCGGGTATGAGTGCAAGCGCAGACATACAGACAAAGACACACACCAATGTTTTGTCGATACCTATTAATGCTGTAACTACCCGTGAAAAAAGTGATTCGGCAAAAAACAATAGTATGAATGACGCGACTGCAAACAATACTTCAAACGTTGATAATAGTAGTTCAAGCGACAATGATCTGGACGTGGTAGTATTTATTTTGCGCGCAGATGGCACAGTAGCAAAACAAAAAGTAAAAACGGGTATTCAGGACATTAATTATATTGAAATTACGGATGGACTTAAAGAAGGCGATGAGGTGATAACAGGGCCTTATGAGGTGGTTTCTAAAACTTTAAAAAACGGAGATAAAGTGAAGGTAGTTCCAAAGAACCAATTGTTTACCATTAAAAAATAAAGATAAAAATTAAGGCAGTAGCATAAAAAAACCGGGATAACGTCCCGGTTTTTTTATGCCTAAAATTGTTCAATGCCTATCTTAATTTATGCAAATAATCATTATTTTCAAATTGCTTTTTCACATCATTCAGATTTCTGCGAATGCTGTTATCAATCAATTTTCCTTCCATCTCCAAAATAAACCCACCAATAATTTTATCATCAACTACCGTTTCTAACTCTACATTATCATAAGAAGTAGATGCTTTAATCTTGGATACAAACGAATCTATAAGTTCTTTACTTATAGCAGATGCGGTAGTAAGTTTTGCCGTGTGTAAACCCCTGATAGTGTTATATTGTTGTATAAATGAGTTGATTACTCCGGGCAAGTTAGCCTCCCTGCTTTTGTTACAAAGTAATTTTAAAAAAGTGTTGGTGATTTTAGAAATATTACCTTTTGTAATGGCGGTAATCACTTTGAATTTTTTATCGGGATTGATAATGGGGCTGTTAAGCATCA
>JBDTGD010000042.1:0-5567 GCA_039937595.1 Ginsengibacter sp.
AAAAATGCAAACGCTCTTGTAGAATTAATGGGATTTCTGAATCCCCATTTAAAAAATGTGGAGGATTTCAGACATAAGCTCTGGGATCATCTTTTTTTAATTACTGATTTTAAGCTGGATGTAGATAGCCCCTACCCCATTCCTACCCGCGAAACTTTAAGGCCAAAACCTGATCCAATCCCTTATCCGAAAAGATATCCAAGGTACAATCATCTTGGTAAAAATATTGAGATAATTATTGATAAAGCGTTGAAAGAAGAAGATCCTGAAAAGCGCCAGGGATTTGCAAATTCCATTGCTTATTATATGAAACTTACTTACAGTAACTGGCATCGGGAATTGGTACATGATGATAATATTCAAACAGAATTATCAACGATTACCAAAGGAGAACTGGAGTTTAATACACGTCCGTACATAAAGCACCGTACTGAAGTTGTTCGTGACGAATTTGGCGGAGGCGGAAAATACAGGAAAAATTTCGGTGCGAGAAGTAGCAGCAACCGTAGCAATCAGAACGGCCGTGATAACAGGAATAACCGGAAATTTGGTAAAAAGAGGTATTAAATTAATTATTGATTAAGCTTTCTGTTCAAATAGGAACAAGGTTGAAAGAAAAAATATTTTAATAAGTTTGTGACCCTGGTAAAATAACAATTACCGGGGTTTTGTTTTAAAAACCACAGAAATAGCTTAAATGGGAGTTTTTGAAGTAACAGGAGGCAAAAAATTAAAGGGCGAAATAATACCCCAGGGCGCAAAAAACGAAGCGCTCCAGGTAATTTCCGCCGTTTTATTAACTGCTGAAAAAGTAATTATTAATAACATTCCTGATATTATCGATGTAAATCTTCAGATCGAACTATTGGAAGATCTGGGAGTGACCGTAGAAAGAATTAACAGACATACATGCATTTTCCAGGCTGATCAGGTAGATGTAGACTATTTATCATCCCCCGCGTTCAGGAAAAAAACGGGGCGTTTACGTGGGAGCGTGATGCTTGCGGGCCCTATGCTTTCGCGGTTTAAAAAGGCTTATGTGCCCAAGCCTGGTGGCGATAAAATAGGACGAAGGAGATTAGATACACACATCATAGGATTTAAAAAGTTGGGAGCCCGGTTTGATTATGATTCGGATGAATCTTTTTTCCATTTGCATACATCGCAGTTAAAGGGAACTTATCTTTTATTGGATGAGCCAAGTGTAACGGGCACGGCCAACCTGATAATGGCTGCGGTTCTTGCCGAGGGCGTTACTACTATCTATAATGCAGCCTGCGAACCATACATTCAGCAACTGTGTAGAATGCTTATCAGCATGGGAGGCAGAATTTCCGGAATTGCCAGCAATAAATTGTCAATAGAAGGCGTGAAAGAGCTCCATGGAACCAAGCACACAATTCTGCCCGATATGATAGAGGTTGGCTCTTTTATCGGACTGGCAGCTATGACGCAAAGTGACATTCATATTAAAAATGCAGGGCTGGAACATCTCGGTGTTATTCCTGAAAGATTTCAACAATTGGGAATAAAAATGAATTTTTCTGGTGATGATATTCACATCCCGGAGCAGGATATATATGAAATAGAAACCTTTTTAGATAGTTCTTTACTCACTATTTCCGATCATCCCTGGCCGGGGCTCACACCGGACCTGTTAAGTATTATTTTAGTGGTGGCCACACAAGCAAGAGGCAGCCTGTTGGTTCACCAAAAAATGTTTGAAAGCCGGTTGTTTTTTGTAGATAAAATAATAGAAATGGGCGCGCGGGTGGTTCTGTGCGACCCTCACCGGGCGGTAGTTGTAGGGCTTGAAAGAAGACTCACGCTAAAAGGGATTTCCATGAGCAGCCCCGACATCAGGGCTGGAGTAGCACTTTTAATTGCCGCGTTAAGCGCCGATGGCAAAAGCGTAATTCAAAATATAGAACAAATAGACAGGGGCTATCAATATATTGACGAAAGGTTGAGAAGTTTGGGAGCGCAGATTGTACGAATTAGTTAATTGGCTAATCAGCTAATTAGCTAACTAGCTAATTATAAAAAATGGAAAAGCAATACAATAAGATTATTTTAATAACTGCCCCGTCGGGATCAGGCAAAACTTCGATCGTAAACCACCTGATGAAAAGATTTCCGTCTCTTGAGTTTTCAGTTTCTGCTACTACCCGTAAGCCTCGCAAAAATGAAAAAGACGGCAAAGATTATTATTTTATTTCTGAAGGCGATTTCAAAGAAAAAATCCATAATAAAGAATTTTTAGAGTGGGAAATGGTCTATGAAGGAAAATATTACGGCACTTTAAAATCTGACATGTCACGTATCTGGTCAGAAAAGAAAGTACCTGTGTTGGACATTGATGTGCAGGGTGCTATTCATGTGCAGCAGCAATATCCTGTAAATACGATTGCCGTATTTATACAAGCGCCTTCGGTGGAAGAGTTAAAAAGAAGGCTGCAAAAAAGAGGTTCGGAAACGGAAGACTCACTCCAGGCGAGATTGAATAAATCTACATACGAAATGACTTTTAAAAATCATTTTGAAAACATAATCATTAATGAGAACTTTGAAACTGCCTGCAAAGAGGTGGAAAAGATAATAGGTGATTTTTTAAATAATTAAATCTATGATAGGGTATATTTGGAATTTACCGCCAGGTGTCACTTTCATTTAAAAAATTTATAACATGGATTGGATGAATATTGTTCTCATTGTAATAACCATACTTCTTATTGGTTTTTTTTCGGGGATAGAAGTGGTTTTTTCTTCAGCCAATAAATTGTCTATTGAATTAAGAAAGAAGCAAGGAGTCTATAGCGGAAAAATATGGTCATCCCTTATGGCGAAGCCTGCCAGGTTCTTATGTGCTACTTTACTTATTTTCAATTTACTCCTCACTGTTTCCGCTTTAGTCTGGGGGCACCTTTTATCCAGTGTCTGGTCTTATTGGAATATTCAAAGTGATTCACTGATTCTTGTTGTGGAAACATTGGGTTTAACTTTCATAGTCATAATAATAATGACTCTTTTTAAATCATTTTTTAAGGGCAAAGACAACGCCGTTACCGGCTCAGGGTTTATTGCTTTCATAGTAACGTTTGGCTACTCTCTTTTTGCAGGCATAGCTCAATTTTTTGTAGGCATCGCGGAATGGATGTTGAAATATCTTTTTAATGTGAAGCTTCAGCATAAAACGGAAGCGTTCGCCAAGATGGATGTTAATTATTACACGCAACACGTGAATGTGAATGTGGCGGATGAAAATTCGGAAATGAACAATGACCTTTTTGAAAATGTGTTATCACTCTCAGAAACCCGGATTCGTGAATGCTTAATACCCCGCAAAGAAATTAAGGCGGTAAATATCTACGCAACTATTGAAGATATAAAAACCCGTTTTATAGAAACCAAATTGACCAAGTTGGTAGTCTATGAAGATAATATTGATAATGTAAAAGGGTATGTTCATCAATTGGCCATGTTTAAAAATCCGGCTGATCTCGCTTCCATATTACTTCCCATTCCTGTGATTCCGGATAGCATGAAAGCAAGTGATCTTATGAATAAATTTACCAAAGAAAGAAAGAGTATTGCATGGGTAATAGATGAGTATGGAGGCACGGCGGGAATTGTAACTATGGAAGACATACTGGAAGAAATCTTTGGAGATATTTATGACGAATTTGATGTGCAGGAAGAATTTATAGACAAGCAGGTAGCCCCTAAAGAATTTCTTTTTAGTGGCAGGCTTGAATTGGATTTTCTGAAACATAAATACAAATTAAATTTCAGGAAAAGTGAGGAAACTGAAACGCTTTCCGGGTATATTATTAACCTTCATCAATCTATTCCCCGTCAGCGGGACCGCATTATTATTGAAGATTACCAATTTGATATTTTGAAAGTGACCGAAACCAAGATTGAAACCGTCAAACTAAAAGTATTGAGGTAGTCTTATTTGAAACCGTCAAAAATTAACTGGTTGCATAAAAACGTGGCCAATCATTTTGAAAGAAAGTCTAAACCCGCCACACCAAATGAGGATTGCTGTAAATGCAGGCTCTTTTAAATCGCACCAGGGGGATAATAATAAAAATTTATTTACAAACACCCTTTTGCCCTTGGTATTTTCCGAGCCCAAATGCACTTTCATTTTCCTGTTTGATGCACCGCCTTCCGAAGCCATTCATTTTCCTGAAAATGCTATCAGCGCTGTCATTGGGCCGGAAGCGGATAGCCCTTTAAAAAATAAGATTTGGTATCAATTAAAAATACCGATGGCTTTAAAAAAATACAAAGCGGATATATTCATCACAATAAATTATTGTTCTTTAAAAACTAAAGTCCCGCAGTTACTGATTTCTCCTGATCTAGCTTTTATTAATCAACCTTCATTAGTAAATAAAAAACATCTCTCTTTTTATAAAAAAAATACACCTCTTTTCTTAGATAAAGCCAGCGCAATCGTAGTCAATTCAATGCTCTCAAAAAATAAGCTCATTGACTCGTACAAGATAAATGAAGAAAAAATAAAGTTATTTTCTAAGGGAGTCGGGAGTGATTTTGTTCCTTTGGAATATGAAGAAAAAGAATCGATAAAAGAAAGATACGCCGAAGGAAATGAATATTTTATTTATAAAGGATTTATCGGGCAGCAGCAGAATTTGATGAATTTGATTAAAGCCTTTTCAGCATTTAAAAAACGACAAAAGAGCAAAATGCAACTCATCATTGCAGGAACTCCGGGAATTGGCTACGACGATTTCCTGGCATCATTGAAGGGATACAGGTTTAAAAACGAATTGAAAATTTTGACAGACCTAACAAAAGCTGAAATGCCAAAAATAATTGCTTCTGCTTACGCAATGGTTTATGTTCCTCACTTCGAAACATCTTCTGATGTGCCGCTGGAAGCTATGAAATGCGACGTACCGTTGATTGCTTCGTCCATGGGCGCATTGCCTGAATTTTGCGGCGATGCCGCATTGTATTCAGACCCGGCAGATTTTAAAAATATCGCCGAAAATATGATGTTGATTTTTAAAGACGAAAAACGAAGAAAAGAATTAATAGAGAAAGGCAGAGCGCAAACCATAAAATTTTCAGGCGAGCAAAATTTTGATTCTCTTTTTGAAATTATCAAAAATATCGCTGGCGCAGTAAACTAACTTTTATTATCGTTTTTTATTTTAGCCAAAACTCCCTTCGAACGTCATAATCTTTTTAAAATTTAGCCCCCTCGCCCGGCTTTGGAATCGACTGAAGAATAAACTCCCTTAATTGTTCGTTTGCTGTAGCCCTGTCATCTTTTCGCATATACACCATGTGTCCGCTACGGAAGCCTTTCCAGCTAATACGGTTTTGTAATTTGCCTCCTGGATCCATTTGCCATAAACTGTATTTCGCGTTAAAGAAATCGCAAGCGCCATCATAGTAACCCGATTGCACCATTAAATGCAAAAAAGGATTTTGCGCCATTGCCTGCCGTAGATTTTCTCCGGTGTTGTTGTTTTTATTATCCCAGGGCCATACGTTTCCAAACATATTATATTTCAAATCAGTTTTGT
>JBDTGD010000043.1:0-4738 GCA_039937595.1 Ginsengibacter sp.
ATTTTAGAGAAGACAATCTTGACGCCTCTACAAGATTATTCGAAACCAAAGGTCAAGGCGTAATACTGAAAGATCGCTTAGATCAATATAAGGCGCAAATGCTTGCTCTTGATCCAACTATTAGGTCGCAGTTTGAAAGTACCTTTCCAGTAAATACGGTACCCCCCGTTTCGCAGGATGGAACTAAGAAAGATTTTACCCAGGCTTTCTTTCATATGACACCTACTGTGGCTGCATTGACCATGCTTAGTAAATTTCAGAACAACATTAAAAATTCTGAAAGCATGATTGTTACTTACTGTCATTCACAAATTGGCGCTGTAGAGGTGCACATGGACCAGGTTGGTGTATTAGTTGGCCAAAATTCCAACTATCTAATGCCAGGTCAGGATTTACAGATTACCGCAGGCGTGGGAGCTTATAGTTCTGCGGCAGCCCCTAGCATTTCAATTAATGGAAGTAATGTACCAGTTTCTAATGGACAAGGCACTTACAGTACAAAAGTGAGTGGTTCCGGCCCGCATACTGTGAATGTAACGGTTACTTTTAAAGATGAAAACGGTAAAATTCAAACAAAGACTGAACCTGTAACATATGTTGTTGGTACACCAGGTGGAGCAGCCGTAATGCTTGATAAAATGAATGTATTTTATATTGGCGTTCCAAATCCGGTAACTATTTCTTCAGGAACCGGCTGGGATAAAACTCATGCGACAATCACTTCCGGGAGTTTAACCCCTGCAGGCGGTCCGGGTAAATTCACAGTTAATGTAAAAGAAGTTGGTAAAACAACCATCAATGTAAATGCAGATGGCAAAAACAGCTCTTACGAATTCAGAATTAAAAGAATTCCTGACCCAGTTATAAAAGTCGGGCCAAGTGCAGGAGGCAGGATACAGTCCGTTGTGTTTAAAAACCAAAATTTTGCCCGCGCTGACTTAGAAAATTTTGATTTTGATGCTCATTTCAATATCGTAAGCGCCACAATTTATTTCTCCGGAGCCAACTTTTCTAATGTTCAATCTGCAGAAATACACGGAGGAAGCCTTGAAGGCGTAAAATCGCAGCTTCAAAAATGTATTCCCGGAACTTCTGTTACCTTTGATAATGTGAAAGTGCAGGGACCGG
Organism: Ginsengibacter sp.; assembly: GCA_039937595.1. Lineage (GTDB taxonomy): Bacteria > Bacteroidota > Bacteroidia > Chitinophagales > Chitinophagaceae > Ginsengibacter. The sequence continues at coordinate 1,129 of JBDTGD010000043.1, forward strand.
ATGGTGTTATAAGAAGTGTTACAGGCCCAGGCTTCATATTAAATTAAGAATAAAAATAAATGGCTATGAAAACTTTAATGATTAAATGTGTAATGATTCTTCTGTGCGTAGGGATATTATGTAATATCGCAGATGCGCAAACAAAGAAAAGGCGAACCGCAAAAAAACGTACCGCAAAGAAAACGACCGCTGTAAAAACCAAAGCAGATATACAGCCTGTAAAAGTAGATACTGCGATAGTTGTAGCGCCACCACCGGTGGATAGTCTTCCAATTGTAGCAGTAAAAAAATCGTTGCGACCGGAAACTGCGCTTGACAATCATAATGCATTAATTGCGGATAGAACGCCATTGCCTTATCAGAATCTTCGTGCTGAAGATGCCGCTTACGACGAAAGGGTTTGGCGTGAAATAGATACCCGTGAAAAAATCAACCTGCCCTTTAGGTATTCAGCCGATGAAGATAATGGGAACCAAAGATTTATTTCTATTCTTTTTAAAGCCATTCAGGATGGACCGGATAACGGAGGTGTGACCGCTTTTAGCGCAGTGGACGACAGGTTCACCACGCCAATGACGAAAGGGGAGGTTGCCAAGATAATTTCTGGAGGAAGTGTTTCTGTGCCTATTTACGATTCTTTAGGAAATGTGGTAGGTAACAGGGAAACTATGGCGGAAGTAAACCTTGATTCTTTTTATAAGTTCAGGATAAAAGAAGAAGTTATTTTTGACAAACAGAGTTCCAGGTTATTTTGGAGGATACTGGGCATAGCTCCTGTAAAACGTGTGATTACATCTTCGGGTGTTGACCTCGGTGATACGGAACTTTTCTGGGTTTATTATCCGGATATGCGTCCCATCTTTGCCAAGTATTTTGTATATAACGGTAAAAACTACGGAGCGCGAATGAGTTGGGAAGATTTGTTTGAATCAAGAATGTTTCATGGGCGAATCATTAAAAGTACCCTTGATAACCCTTATAACCAGTTTTTGGATCATCAAACCGGATTGAAAAACAGCCCTATTCTCCAACTGTTGCAAGGCGATAAGATCAAGAACGAAATATTTGATTACGAGCAAAATCTTTGGAGCTATTAATTTACTTTTTTCATAAACATAAAAGGGGAAGCCAATGGCTTCCTTTTTTTTGCCTTTTTTTTGAGAATTTAAAAATAGAAATACCGGTTAAAGATTGCTTTACTGCGCCAGCGAGGATGTTCTCTTGGTTGTGTTTCAGGTTGTCATTCTGTGGACCTTTCTCTGAACGATTTACTGTCCATTGACCTGCTTATTCTCATTTTGAATTAATTGCTTTCTCCTTTTTTCATCAGTTACATTTTCAAAATGATACGGACAATGCCTGCAACCATTGCCGCAACAATAGCCTCTTTCCAAATGATACTTTTTTTTAAAAACCATCAGTCCAGAACCATCATAATAAAAATCGACTCCTTCAACAAGATCGTTATTCAATATGCATTTTTTTTAAAAGTTGCATTAATGGCTCATCATTTTCGGGGAATGTCTCCGGCAATGTAAAACATATATAAAAGATGCAATTGCTCCTGGCAATATCAAGGCTTTCATAATGAGTTTTTATCTTTAGTTCATCCGAAATATCTTCAAGCAGATTAATATTATCTATGTCTGAGACTACCTGCAGCTCATACAATTTAATCACCATCTTAGTAAAACTATAAAGGTCTGGAGAATCGGTTTTCAGGTGAATTTTCCCGCCAGGTTTTAATATCTGATCATATAATCTCAAAAAAGCCGGATGAGTTAATCTTTTTTTTGCTTTAGATAAACGAAACTGTGGATCCGGAAAGGTGATCCAAATTTCATCGATTTCTTTTGGAGAAAAATAAGAATTGATTTTATCTATTTGGGTTCTTAAAAATGCCACATTGCTCAGATGATGGTCAAGAGCAAATTTAGCACCTACCCAAAGCCGGTTTCCCTTGATATCGACACCTATATAGTTCTTTTCAGGATATATCTGGCCAAGACCAGTAGTATATTCTCCCTTGCCGCAGCCAAGCTCGAGATTGACAGCATTCTTATTTTTAAAAAAATTATTCCATTTCCCTTTCATATTTTCAGGATATTCCAACACGTTGGGAAACGTTTTTATCTCCCCAAATCTTTTAAGTTTTTTTTGCGCCATAGAGTGCAAATGTAGCGGGGGATAATGAAAAAACGAATGGAAATTTAATATTGAATTGACCTTGTATTTGAAGATGTTATAAAAATAAATTATTGAGTTTTCAGGGTTAAGATTCCCTATTTTGATTGCCAAATATTATCATAGTTTTACTAATCAAATTTCCGTTGATTCTTTACAACTTTGGTATTTGTCCAGTTATCGTGCCATGGATAACCTCCAAAAGCGCTAAAAGGCTCGAAGGGAACGCTTCTACTCAGGCTGCGTAACAGCGCATCTTTCCATGTAATATTGGAGCCATCATCTTTTACAGCCCGACTGCCTATTATTAATTTGCCCAATGTTCTTCCATTTGTCGCGCCTTCCATTATTGTATAATAACCTATGAATACAGCGTAACTGATAAAATAAAGGAATAGCTTATCGGAAGCATAGCCAATTGATAAAGTACCCGCAATTACTCCTAAAACAATGGCAGCTATATAGAAAGCAATAATATCTACGATGTAATCTGCAAATCGGATGCCTGTGCTAACAGGTTCAAGATTCATTTCTTCATGTATTTCGGTGAGCATGTCAGTTTGTGGTTCCATAATTTTTTTATAAAGTAAAATAAAAGTTTTGATTATTCTATCAAGCAGTTCGTTTCTCATAACGCATGGCCAAATTGTATATTGCTTATAGCATTTTGGTAGCGAATTCTATGCTATACGTATTGGTGACTATTTAAAAAAGATAATGATAGTTCAATGCGCCCTCTTACCGACTTGTTTTATCACTTTACCGACTATTTAGCCTGATCAGCCTAAAGTCATTTTCTTTTTATAGATACTAACTTTAAATTTGGTCTATCAAATTAAAAAACAAATAAAATATTTGACATGGAACAAAATGATATGGAAAGATTCAGAGGCAGTAAAGACTCAAAAATATGGAGCGGCTTTTTTTTAGTAATTATCGGACTATTATTACTCGGCAATAAAATGGGTGCACCCATTCCGGATTGGATATTTACATGGCCTGTTTTATTAATTGCAATAGGATTTTTTGTGGGCATCAAAAGCAGATTTCACAATCCAGGCTCTTTTATCATGATCCTTATTGGGAGCATTTTTTTAATAGACCAGCAAATACCCGGTATTCAATTTCACAATTACATCGCGCCTATTATACTGATAAGCCTTGGGTTACTTTTTATTTTTAGGCCAAGACATCAACATCCTGGATGGAACAGACGCCGCCATTATTGGGACAGGATGAATCCTCCCTTTAACCCGGGATTTGAAAATCCCGAATCAGAAAACTTTAAAAAAAAAGATTCTGACCCTTTAACTGATGATAGCGAGTACATAGATGTGGTGGCCGTTTTTGGTGGGGTTAAAAAAAATATTCATTCAAAAAATTTTAAAGGTGGCGAAATAGTAAGTTTTATGGGTGGTGCTGAAAT
>JBDTGD010000044.1:0-6328 GCA_039937595.1 Ginsengibacter sp.
GCTCTTCCTGCGCATGCTACCGCCATGGATCTTAATAAACACATAATAGATTATTTAATTAATAATTCCACTGCATCTTTGCATAATGTAGTCCTCGAAGCCATCAACTATGAAGCAAAAAAATTGATGTAATGGCAAGGTTTTGGATGATGCGACTACGATAAAAAAATCACAACTGATTCAGGTGTTAGAAGTAAATGCCTCAAGGATAACCCGCGAACTTCTGGAGAAGTCAGCGGGTAACTTCCATTTATACGGAGGATAGCAATGCGAAATATATTTTGGAAAATTATGGACGATGCGACACTATTTTGCTTGAACACTGAAGAAGACGCAATAACCACTTACATTATCCTCTTTTGAAAAATATCGCAGAATGGACAGCACCTTGTTAAAGAAAGATAAAGGAAGTTTTGAATGAAAAGGAAGAATTCACGAAGTTGAAATTTGTTTTGAAAAGTAACGAAACATATAATGGAAAGTAAAAATTTAATACCTGTAGCTTCTGAAGAAATTCACATGTTCTTAGGGAAATCTATTTTAGATACAAATTATCAAAGTTATTTTTTATGAAGTATTTAATATTTACTTCTTTGTTATTTTTTGGAACATTCAAAAGCAATGCTCAAAAATATGTATTACTTGATGAAACGATGGCGCAGCCGGCATTTTACACTAACCAATTATCAGTTATCGAGAAGTATAAAGGGTTTATACCGGTGGAGTCAAAAGATATACAAAAATTTATAGAAGCTTTGCAAGAGATATCCAAAAGACTATCTTCAAAAAAAATTGCCGGAAAAGCAAAACAATACCAGGTAGGATGTGATAAATTTGAAGGAGTTGTGATACCACTTGCTTCAGAAAACCGATTGGATTATGTAATTACTTCTAACTGCGATGGATTGAAAGTATCCATGCATCTCTGTGATGCTAAGTTAAACAATGAAAACAATGCTTATTTTATCGACACCTGGATTAGCTACATTAAAAATACCGCTCTGAAGAAGCACTGATTATATCTTTATAATCCATTATAGAACGATCTTGTCCTATTCACCTTTAAATCCCTTAATATGGGCGATTTGGGGCTGATACTGATACTGAAATAACGATACAACCCGAGTGGCGTTCCTGTTATTGACATTTGCCAACAATGCAGATCTCTTGAAAGGGAAAAGGATAAAGGGTTTAATTGCCCCAGCGCAACATTATAAAATCCGTTCATTGCCATTTGCCACTTAGGTGTTATGTTTAATGTTCCATTGAAATTGACGCTTTGGGTTGTATTAGTATGAAATCCTGAGCCGTATATAAACTGTTTGGAAAGGAGAAACGAATAACTGAGGCTAACGGACCATGGGATGTTAAAGTCGGCAAATTCTCCGGGATTATTTCTTATATAAGTTGCTTCAGTACTGTATTGGTCCTGGTTATATTCTGGATTGAGATTTGGATTACCAGGTTTGATTCCTTGTTTTTCACCTGTTTTTTTATTTCCTCCCTGGAAAGAACTCGAAAGTGAAATTTGTGCGGTTGTCAGCCTGCCTAACGAAATAGGACTTTTTTTCCAAACCAGGATGCTGGTATCTATGCCAAATGCATTTACTTCATACGGATCGAAGTTGGCACTTGCGTTGATGTTTAGCTTGTTAAACAAATTGGTAGATGCGCTTGAAGTAATATTAGAAAAGTGCCTAAAATCTATTGGGAAGAAATTATAGCTTCCCTGGATGCTTAATGCATCAAGTAGTGATATTTTTTTTATTGCATTTTTACCTGTATCGCTTTTACTGCGCACTTTCATAGAAAGATTGTTTTCGAGACCAAAATTGAACCCACCAAATCTTCCATTGGTGTAAGGTCCATTTAGGTTATATCCACTTTGATAATAGGGGAGTGCATTTTTATGGCCGAAAGAATCTACTTGAGTAGTGTAATAATTTCTACCATTGAAATTCGGTTGGTAGCTGATTCCAAACATAGGTGTTAGCACATGTCGTATCGCCAGTATCTTTGCATCTTTCTTCCTCGAGGTAATCATGCCATAAATCTTGGTAGTAGCACTAAGCCCAAATGACATTTGCCTTGCTGTATAGAATCCTTTTTGCACTTCAGTAAGCAATGTGTCTTTCGTTTTATCCCAGTGCTGAGTCACTTTTTTTTGATACCAGGTCTCGTCATAGCTTACAGATGGAGATAACTGGAAAATGCCCATTTGCGGAAGTGATAAACTTATCGGCACTGAATGATGGGCGCCCCATTGCAATGTATCGCCTATTTGCTGGGGAATGGTTTTATTTTTTACGGTATCATAAAAAGAGAAACGATTTTGCGCACTTAAACTATATCCGATTCCAAGGTTCTCATACCATTTTAGCGGACCTCCGGCATCCTTTCTTCGAAAAGGGTAGATGGTGTTCATCGTAAAACCTAAAGTAGGTAAACTTACGTTGATCAGTTTTGTGTTGGTATTTTGATCATGATTGGCAGCCAGGGTTAAATTAAAAGGTTTATCCTGCCACGTCTTGGAATAATTGATGGAAGAATACATCTGGTTCTGAAAATTCAGCGTGGGATTGTTAGGCACCAAAGAATTATAGCTGCTGCTTCCGGCGTTGACATTAGCAGAAAATGTAACGCCTGGTCTCGATTTGGTGTCCGCGCTGTGGCTCCACGTTATGTGATAAGCCCTGTTTTTTTGAAAATCAGGATCCCCTTTAAAATTTAAATTGAAATTTTGAACGTCAAAAGCAAAGTTGCCACTATAGTGGTATTTTTTAGAATACCTGGGATTTAAATTAAACGACCATCCACCATAAGAATAGATACTTCCCTGGACAATAAAATCCCAATAGTCATTTATTACTTTGTAATAGCCAAGATTTTCCAGCCCAACACCTTTTTGCTGATTAGTTGTAAAAGTAGGTGGTAGTAAACCCGAATGCCTTCCCTGGTTCAGGGGAAAGATACCGAAGGGGAAGTAGATTGGAATTGGCACACCTTCAAACTCGGGGTGTACCGGGCCGGAAATAGCCATTTTATTATTAATAAATTCTATCTTATTGGCAATAAACGCAAAGTGGGGAGTATCCAGATTACAAGTTGTAAATCTTCCTCTTAATGCAAAAAAGACATCAGGGCTTACCTTTTTAATTACGGTGCCATAAACATACATTTCTCCCTGCTGGGTGTAAGTACTTTTGGTAATCCCTTTACCGCTTTTCATATTGAACATGATAGAATCACTCTGGGATGTAAAGTCGGCTTGTTTGAATGTGGGGAAGGAAATTACTTTTCCGGTACTGTCGCGTTTAAGTGATGCGATAATATTTCCGGAAGCCTGGTCAAAAGCAACAATAGGCCCTGTTAAATTATTATCCTTATATTTTATATTTACTTTTTTACCGTAAAGCGTTACTTTTTTTTGGGAAACGTCTATCACCATTGAATCTTCGGCGGTATAGGCTACCGGGTCTTCAATCGCATTTTTTGACAATTTGTATTCCGTAGTGTCAGCAGTTTTCGAAGTAATGGAAGTATCTTTTTTTAAAAGAGAATCCGATTTGTTAGGGACTAAAGTATCTTTAATTGGTTTATTTTCGGATGGCAAAGTATCAATTACAAAATTTCGCTTTTTTGCAACAGAAAAATGTTTTTTCTTTGATTGAATTTTTGAAGACGGATTGTCAAAAGAAATAGAGCCATTTCTGAAAAAGTTTCCTTTGAAAATATTTTTACTGTTTACGTGAAGAGTGAATAGAACCAATACAAAAAAGATAGCTGTAAAAGCAATTTTAAAAGGTGTTTTTGAACTAATTTTTTTTCTATCTTGCATAGCAGTAAGGCAACAAAAATAGAGATAATCCAATTAAGGATATGTGAAGATTGTTAAGTATTTTATTGATCTGTTATAAAATTATATTCATAAATGTTTTTATTTAAAAGAATCCGCCGCTTTTCATTTTTAATCAATTCCTTTTTTGTCGTTGCAATTTTGTGTTTAGTTTTTAGTACCGGGGTTTATTCGCAGGTGCCCAGGAAGATAAAAACAATAATTATCGATCCCGGCCATGGAGGAAAAGATAATGGTGGAGTGGGGGAATATGAAGGTACGTTAGGGTCAAAAGAAAAAAACATCACGCTTGCTATTTCAGTGAAACTGGTAGATGATCTAAAAAAAGCAATGCCGGATGTAAACATTATCCCTACAAGGACTACAGATGTTTATATGTCAGTGCACGAAAAAGCCCAGTTTGCCAATGAACATCATGGAGATCTTTTTGTATGCATACACGCGGATGCCGTTAATCTCAAAACCAGTTTTAGAGTAGTTGGTCATCGAAAAGAGACTTACTATACACATAGATATGTTGGCTCCGGTAAAAACAGAAGAAAAGTTTCGACAAAACATACCCACACGGTACCGATAAAGGAATATTATAAAATACCGACTTCAAGGAAAGGCACCAGTACTTTAATTTTGGCTGCACGACAGTCCAGTGACAAAATGAAAGCACTTGAAGATGGTGATCTGGGTTTTAATACTGAAGATAACGATAGTACTGCGGAAGTCAATTATGATAGCCCTGAATATAAGGCAAGTGCGCTTTTGTATTCACAAAATTATTTTAAGAAAAGCTATCAGCTCGCATCATTGGTTCAGGAAGAAATTGCTAAAACCGGAAGGAATGACCTCGGAGTCTGGCAGCGTGAAAAAGGATTATGGGTTTTACATGCTACGCAAATGCCGGCAATTCTGATTGAGACCGGTTTTGTCGCTAACTACGAAGATGAGCGTTATATCAATAGTGAGAAAGGCCAGGAAGAAATAGCCCAGGCCATTACTAATGCCTTGGTAACTTACAAGAAACAAGTGGAGGCGCCAAAAACTACTACTGTTAATAATGTAATACCAAATAATTCTCAATAATATTTATTTGTGGTGCGGCTAAGTTCTCTCTTCCGATAAATTTCGTGACCGGATCCTTAAAAATATTTAACACATCCTGCTCATTTACCTATTTGTAATAATTTCATTTAGTTATAAACCAAGATGAACTTTTACTATTTTCGCAGAATAGTTATAATAAGAAAATATGTCTGTTAAGAATTTTTTTCTTGTAACCAAATAAAACCAAATGAAAATAAATAACGAAACAAAGATTGGTTTGATGGCAATAATAAGTATCGCTATTCTTATTGTTGGATTTAATTTTTTGAAAGGGAAAGGTTTTTTTAAAAAAGAAAATAGGGTTTACGCAGTATTTGAGGATGCACAAGGGCTTGTAAAATCTAATCCCGTAATGATTAACGGTGTCCAGGTAGGCAGAATAGAAAACCTTGATGGAGGAAGAGATATGAAAAAGATACTGGTAACAGTTTCTCTTAGCAAAGATGTCAATATTCCTACTAATTCACTTGCGGTTATCAATCCTAACTTATTGGGGAGCCCTACCCTGGAAATTCAATTGGGCAATGCCAATACTTACGTAAAAAAAGGGGACACTTTGCTTACAACCATGAACGGAGGCGCTTTTGATCAGGCAATGAAATTGATCAACCCGGTACTATATGAAGTTAAAAACGCTGTAAAGTCATTGGATTCTGTGCTCACAACTATTACCAGTGTTTTTGATGATAATACAAAGGATCACATTAAAAGCATGATAGAAAATTTTAACCTTGCAAGTGCCTCCTTCGTGAACACTACGGCTTCTTTGCAAAAAATGATGGATTCTCAGAACGGGGAATTGGCGCATTCTCTTAAAAATATAAATTCATTTACTGCTAATCTAAATACCAATAACGGTAAATTGGACAGTATTATGGAGAATACCAATGCCTTTACGCAAAAGCTTTCGGGTCTTGATCTTGCAAAAACGCTTGACACGCTAAATGTGGCCATCAATAATTTTAAAATGGGCGCTGAAAAAATAAATAGCAAAGACGGTTCAATCGGTCTTTTATTGAATGACAAAACGTTGTACAACAATCTTGAATCTACTACCAGCAAAATCAATATCCTGCTTGATGATATAAGAGTTCATCCACGACGATATGTAAACGTTTCTATTTTCGGTAGGAAAGACAAAGGCAATTATTTAACAGCTCCACTCGTTGGTGATACGTCAAAAGGGGTTAAACAATAGCATGCTCCATTTTTTAAAATACGCGTGGCTGGGATTTTTTGTTTTGATTGGCCATATTTCGTTTGCCCAGGTAGCGCCACCTTTAACTTCTCCAAATGATACTATAAAACCAGCTCCAAAAGATACAATTACGGAGTTCCAGGTTATAAGCGGGCCAAGCATGCGTGCTATCAAAA
>JBDTGD010000045.1:0-2977 GCA_039937595.1 Ginsengibacter sp.
CATGCGCCTGTTGCATTTTAGGCGAACCTACTAATCGCGGACCAATTTTATCCATGAGTTCATGAGCCAGGTTTTCAAGTTGTGAATTGTAGGTTGCTTCATGTACAATTCCATTGATGATTGAAGTATCTTTTACCTGCGCAAAAGAAAATTCGGCAACCAGCAGGAAAAAAATTATTAAGTTGGTGTTTAATTTTTTCATAATGTAATTAATTAGGTCAGGTTGATTAGTGAATGTGGCTAAAATAGGGATTTTATATTGAATAAGTTGTGGATGATAATCGGAAAGTGCGAGTCGCAAAAAGAATCTTTTTGTTTACCGGATGTATATATGAAGTGCAAAAAGAGCGAATGGTTGATTCGACCATAGCAGGTGAACAAATAATGGAGATTTTTATTTTTCTCTTTTATAAAATCTCTGCTATAATTGTGGCTGATAAAAAAAGTTTAATTCCTGAAAAATCTCATTCATAAAGTATATATTTGTTACAACTTCTAAATTAGTATGACCATTTCCACCACCAGATTGTATGATTTGCTTTCCATTAAAGTTGGAAAAGAAACGGCTGAAACGCTTACTACTTATATTGAAGAAAAAATAAAAGACAAATTTGAAGATAACACTAAAATTTTAGCTACAAAAGAAGACGTTTTGGAATTAAAAAGTGAACTAAAAGATGATATTGCAAGTGTAAGGGAAATGGTGGCTAATACAAAAACCGAAATCATCAAATGGATGTTTATCTTTTGGATAGGACAGGTGACTGTTACCTTCGGTTTTATACTTCTGTTTTTAAGAAAATAATGTCTGGTTCCCTTGTTTCCTGATAAATTTAATTCTTCTTAATCAAACTTTTCAGCAACTCTTCTTTTTCGATTAACTGTTTTAGTAAGACAATTTGATTCCCCGCTCTCACGAAGTTGTGCCCTTCATATTTTGCGCCGTAGTAGATATCGTTATTCAAATGATCGGCAAGGAAACGGATCGCCTGCATGTAGATCATGAATTTGCCTGAATAAATAAAATGCCTTCTTTCCTCACGGTTTAATTCGTCCTTCATTTCACTCATATATCCTTCCCAGATCGATTTGAAATACGCTTCCCGGATCTCGACTTTAGAAAAATCTTTTTCTTCTTCATTTGCCGGAGAAAGATAGGTACGCATCATATCTCCCACATCGCTTATAAAATATCCTGGCATTACGGTATCCAGATCTATCACACATAAACCCTTATTTTTTTTATCAAAAAGCACATTACTTATTTTAGTATCGTGATGAGTTACACGTAATTTGAAAGAAGGGTTTTGTAAAATATCTTCGTAGATGTCAACAATATTTTTATTACTTTTTATGAATTCTATTAATTCTTTTGATTCGTGGATACGTGCCTTATTTCCTGTTTCCAGTGCATCCAAAAACTGGTGGTACCTGAGTGTAAGATTATGAAAATCCGGTAAGGTGGTTTGTAATTTTTCTACAGGGAAACCGGATAACAATTGGGTAAATTCTCCGAATTTCTTTGCCGCTTCAAAAGCCTGTTCAGGCTTTTCGACAGTTGTGATAGTGTGTGAATTTTCGACAAAAGGGATAAGCCTGTAATAGCCCGAACCCTGGATATACTTCATTTCTTCATGGCTTTTTGTTTGCAGGGGTGATGCAAATAAATAGCCCGGATCATGCTTTGATAAATAGTCTGCAACCAATCTTATGTTACTGGCAATAGCCCCGGGATTCTTAAATACATTGTCATTTACTTTTTGTAAAATAAACGACTGGTGAGAATTTTTTACAAGCCATGTTGAATTAATAAGACCGTTATTTATTGGCTCTACTACCAAATCATGCATGGGTAAATCATACGCATCAAGAACTTCAGCATTCGGTGTCATGATATTTATTTTAAAACAAACTTAGGCTTCTAATATTAAATATTGAAACGCAAACGGTTGTTTTAATTGTCTAACGGTCTCTGTCTGACAATTAAAGCAAGAGACGAAATCAAATATAACAGTGAAAAAATTGCTCATAGTGAAGCAACAAATAAACCAAATTCTCATTTTTTATGAACTACTAATTGTCCTTCAATTAATATATTTTTAAAAGTAGCCTTAGGTTCCTGTTTTTTTTGTTTTTTTAAAAGGTCAAATAATATTTCTGCAGCTTTTTTTGCCTGTTCGTAAGGGAACTGTTCTACGGAAGCTAAGGGCGGAAACTCCAGGTAATGAGTTATTGGAAGGTTTGCATAGCTTACAAAGCAAATGTCTTTGTTTATTTTCAGTTTGGCTTTCCTCGCATACTGGGTGGCATCCAGGGCTACGTAATCATTGATCGTCAAAATCGCAGTGGGAGGATGTTTTAAAGATAGCAGGGATTTCATCGCCTCAAAGGTTTTATCCTGGGTCAGGTCTGTAGTTTCGATAAGTGAAAGATCAATTTTTATTTTTTTCTTTTGTAGCGCATCCATGTAAGCTTTTGTTCTTTCCATGCAGGATTTCATTTCTTCCGGCCCATTAATTACGCCAATTCTTTTGTGGCCGTTTTTGATAAGAAATTCCACTGCTTGCCTGGTACCTGCGGAAATATCTGATGATACTTTATTTACTTCAGACAAATCGGGAACCCGGTCAAAAAAAACAATAGGGATATTATAATTTTCAACAGCAGTGAGATGGTCGTAATTTTTAGTATGTTTTGAAATAGAAATAATCAGGCCATCGACTCTTTGATTTTTCATTGCAGTAATGATTTGCTTTTCACTCTCCACATCATCGTGCGACTGTCCAATGAGCACGCTGTATTTATTTTGTTTGGCCACATCTTCAATGCCGTTAATAGCCTCTGAAAAAAACTCTTCTTTAAGATTAGGCAGAATTACACCGATGGTATTTGTTTTTTGTTGTTTAAAAAGAAGCGCAGACTGGTTAGGTTCATAGTTTAGCTCCTTAGCCAGTTTTTGTACCTGCGCGGTCGTACG
>JBDTGD010000046.1:0-4890 GCA_039937595.1 Ginsengibacter sp.
GGATCTGAATTAGCAGCATCAAATTTGTCTGAAGAATTGTTTGGAATAATGCCTGGAGGATTGTACGAAAAAAATGGCTTATCCTCAATACTTACAGAATCTGAATTGGTATTAAATATTGCGTGATAAATATTGTTATTATAGTTAAAAGCAAAATGCCCTTTCATTTCAGATCCTGCTGCCTCAGCAACAGATAAACTTGGCTTAATCCTGTCCCTCATAGAATTATCTTCATCTAGTTCTATTTTTTGCCGATAATAAATTGTATTGTTTAAAAACCCTGTTATTATAGAATCTGCTACTTCATTATCACGGTGTTTTTTCCAAAACTTTTTGGTCTCTGTAAGCATATCGCGGGCACTAACTGATGTTGCATATTCAGTTTTGAGCAGCAGGGCAGTGTCTATAGATTGAAGCATTTCATTGTATTTTTCTTCATTTTTATCCTTTTTTACGTGGAGCAACCTGTCAAAAATGAAGGGTAATAGCGATGCCTGGTTTCCCAAATAATAATTTATATTGTGTTGCGTCAGGTCTTTCTGTACATTATTGGAATCGACACTGTTTTGAAGTGACTCTTTTACTTTTTGAAGTGAAGCAGTTACTTTGGTAATTGAATCAGTTAAGTTTTTTTGATTAAGGTATTTGCTTTGGTTCTCTTTTGCTAAGATGATTGCGTGAAAAGCAGAATCTTTTTCGATTTCAGCCAAAGAATGTTCATTCTTTGCTTTTTCATTTGCGATTTCAGCTTGTTCAGAAAAAGATGATGCCAGCATTTTTTGTTTACCTGCTTCTGAATAAGCAGCCTCTGCTTGTTCCCGGAGCTTACCGGCTGATTTTTTATTTTGATAAATTACATAATAAAATGAACCAAAAACAAGAAGGCCTGCAGTAAAAAGCGCGAAAAAATATATTTGTCGTCTCTTATTTTTAGCATTCCACTTTGTTTGTGTAATAATAAAAGCTTCATAGTCTTCCCTGGATTTCCTTTCTTCTTTTCTTTTAATCAGAGGTGGTAAAAGACGATCGTGCAAAATGCTGACATGCCTTGAATCTAAAAATTGGCCAATACTTAGCAGCCTGTAGCTTGGGTTTTCAGCTAGTTTTTCAAGGTTTGATTTTAAGCGTGAATTATTTTCGACTTCGTTATAGTTAACCGAATTTTTTTTGCCATCGGACGTTATTAATTTCTGTTCTATAAACTTCTTTGTTTCTTCATCAATCGTTTTATAAACCTTCTCAACATAACTTTCAATTGCATTTTCAACCAAAGATTTTATTCTCAATTTTGCCTCTTCAGAGGAAGTATGGTTTTGCTGTAATAAATCAGGATAAATTATTTGGCAAATCAGGCTTAACAAGAATGGATCGACCTTTGTCTCATCAAATCCTTCAATTTGCATGGCGATGCTTTCTGAAACGTCTAAAGCAGTTTCATCTGAAATGGCGGGTGCAGTTTTTACAATTATTGTTTTTGCAGTAGTAATAGGAAATGGTTCCAGCCTATATCTGCTGTTTGTAAATCTTATTGATGGAATTTCATTTCTTAAGCTTTCAAATTGTGGCAGATATTCTTCTCTGAATGAGAAAACAACTCTGAAACTTTTTTGTTTACTTTTTAAGGCATTTCTTAACCTGATGTATTGACTATCCTTCGAAGCTATAATTTCTTCTTTTAAGTAATCGGGCACTTCATTTTCAACTAAACATTTTATTTCTTTCAGAAAAGACTGTAATTCATTTTTATCAAACGGCTGCGTAAAAATCTCTTCGAATTGATCAAAAAAGAAAACCGGCTTTATTAAATATTCAATTGGTGGTTCATCTTCCCTAGAAGATTTATCAGTACCAATAATTTGGAGATTATGAGTAAACTCAAATAAAGAATGCGGTTTTTTGTTTTCAGGCGATACAATGCTGAAGTTTCCTTTTGTTGAAAAATAGTCTTTAATATCTTCTATAGATCTTTTTATTACAAAATCACAAAGATTTTTTGCACTGGTTTCTTTAACTGCGCCATCATTTAAATGTATATAAATCGGGAAAAATTCATATTCTGCTTTTAAAGCAGGAAAAATTCCCGCTTTAATAAGCGACGATTTCCCCGTACCTGAGCGAGAAAAAATAAGGGTTAAAGTTTCATTTTTAATTAAGCCGGTGAGTTCTTTTATTTCATTTTCACGTCCATAAAATTTATCGCCATCTTCATACGAACTAGGCCCCTTAAAAGGATTTTCAGTTGGCATAACTTAATTTATTTCAGGTTGCTTATGCCCGGAAACCCGGGAATAGAATTGCTTCTTTTTAATATCGCTAAGTTTTATTTCTGATATCGTATTGTTACCTTCTCCAGGCACAATTCCTAACACTGTATTTTTATCCAGGATCTTATTTCTCAATTCTGCCGTAACCCCATAATCATCCCGCAAAAGCATCGTGGGATCAACGAAGTTTTTGAAAAAAGGCCAAATTTCCTTTTTGTTATCCGATGCGTATTTCCACTCTTTCCAGACGTATGGACTGGCGCCCTGAACGTTCGCAGAAACCACCGGTAGGAAAATGCAACATCGGTCTATCGCATCCGTAATCCTATTATTCAAGCTATCGCCGGTTTGCAAATCACTGCTATCTAAAAAATATTCAATATACTTTTCGTCAAACTGCGCTGCAATCTCTTTTGCTACCTCTTCATCAGCCCTGCAGTAACTAATAAAAATATTATTATTTCCCCTGCTGCTGAGCAGGCTTTGCGATCCTGGCTTATTTGATAGTTTTCTATAAATTTCATTAACTAATTCATTGCAGTCAATATCAAGCGTTTGTATTTTATAAAATCCAATGAAAAGCGACCGACTCTCATCGGCCTTATTTAAAATTAAGCTGTCAATAACAGCCTTACGCTTAATCGGGGATACATAATCAAGTTTTTCTCCGGCGCATATCCGGATGAAAAACCTGAAAAACCAGTCCGGGAAGTTGCAACCTAAAAAAAGTAAATACCCTGTATTGAGATAGGATAAAAGATTTACAAACCTGTCTTGTTTATTCACCATCAGATCATATATCAGTTCTACATAGTCTCCGTCCGTTAAAACATAGTCAACCGGCTCTTCGTCGTGCGTGCCAAACAGATTGTAAATTATCGGCTTATCAAGGTTTACGCGAAATCTTTGTAGCGGCGGAGCCGGCTCCGGGAGATCGTCAGGCTGGGAAGAATGATAATTTAAAATACTGTACGAATCTTTAATCTCCTGTTCGTTATTGCCATTTGCCCTGTAGTTATTAAGCGCTAATTCCATTGTATTCGTAAAAGTCGCATTGATAAATAATTTAAATTGCTTAATGCTAACCAGCTTTCTGTAGCTTTCCGGAACCAGGTTCCAATTAAATCTTTCAGTCTGGATTGTTTTGCTGAGCTGACTTTTAAAAGTGTCAGGATCAACTTCCGGGAGACTATGGTAATAATCATTTATAAGCTCATAACCGGTTTTCTTTTCAGTCTGCAATGTTTGCCCGTCATTTGCTGCATGAAGTTTTATGAGGCGCTTTAGAAAATCAGCTTCATTTTTATCTTCGAATTCATTAAATAATAAATCGTATCCTATAATGGGAATTACTTTTTCTGCCCTGATCTGTTCCACTATATTATCAATGCTTTTTTGTATTGCAGGATCATTAATTGGCATTCTTTATATTTATTTTAAATTTTAATGCAATTATTATACAATTGAATTTTCCGAAATTGTTTTGTCCTTTATCCATCCTAAAACAGGCTCAGTATCGAATGCATTTTTAATGATAAAAACATCGTTACACGCCGTATAATTTTTAACCAACACTTTTGTTTCCGACAAGTTGGCATCTTCTTTAATAAATTTTACACCGTCTTTAAGTATAACCTGTATATCTCTATTATCACTTTTTTTGAGATCTCCAAACGTCAGAACTTGCATAGAAACAGGGAGATGGGCATATCCCTGCTGCGTAACAAACTCCTGGATTGTGCTCTTGTGTAAAACACATTTGGCAGATTTATTTTCATCCGGTTGGATCACCCGCTGAATATCTTTGTCATTTACAAAATCTAAAAAATCTTTTTTTAAATTAAGCGTGCTATCATCCGTATTCGCTTTATTCTATAACATTATTTATAATTTCGATTATTCTTAACGGTTTTTAATTGTGACATTAATATTCCAGGCATTAATATCCTAAATCTACCCATTCTCCAGATTTTCAAATAGAGGAAAAACGCCTTTTTTTATCGTGAAAATCCCCGATAATTTTCATGAAAAAACCTCTCTACAAATCATCTATATTTGACGAATGACTTCCATCGCCTTAATTGATGATCATAAAATTTTCTGTGATTCTTTAGCGGGCCTTATCAATGATTTTGATGGGTTTAAGACAATATGGTGTGTGCAGGATGGAAGGAAGGGTATTGAATTGTTACAGGATGATAAAAATTTGCCAGACATTATTTTGCTTGATATTGTAATGCCTTGCATGAGCGGCGTGGAAATGGCCAAATGGCTTTTTGAAAATAAAAAAGAAATAAAAGTGCTGGCGCTTACTATGGAGGAAGATGATAACAGTGTTATCCAAATGCTGCAATATGGCGTGAAGGGGTATTTACTAAAAAACATCAGTTCAGAAGAATTGCACCTGGCCCTGGAACAGGTGGTAAAATATGGCTATTACTATACGCCCATCATTACCGGAAATATTCATAAGCACATTGAGAAAAAGATACTTAACAAAAATGTACCGGAGATGAGTGATCGGGAAAAAGAATTGCTTGATTATTTGTGTACGGATATGAGCTATGCGGAGATATCAAAAAAAGTGTTTTTAAGTGAGTCCACTGTGGATACCTACCGGGCAAGG
>JBDTGD010000047.1:0-5701 GCA_039937595.1 Ginsengibacter sp.
CCCGCATTATTTTCTCTCTCAATTATCATTTAGGAAAATGGACACCACAACAATGTATTGATTACCTGGTTGATCGTGTTGGGCTTGAGAGAGCCAGTGCGGAATCTGAAGTTCGTCGTTCCTTTACGGGCGGTTATGGACCTTTATACCAGCTTGCGTACATGTTCGGCGCTTTACAAATGCACGCACTACATCACGAAGTGGTTGACAGCAAAAAGATGACTGACAGAGAATTCAATGATGCTTTTCTGCATGAAAATACCATGCCGATAGAAATGTTTCGTGCAATTATTACTAAACAAAAATTACCTGAGAATTTTAAAACCGAGTGGCGTTTTTACGATAAATGATTTTTTAAAATTATTAGCCGTCAAGTCGAGCCAGTAAACAAACAAATAATTAAGATTTTCATTTTAAAAAATCATAGGAGTTACCAACAATTTTAAAAACTCATTTCATCAGCGCTGGGGCCATAGCTTCCGGGAATAGGTATGTCCAATAAACGAAGAAAGACGCCTAATTGTGCTCTGTGATGAATGGTCTGGCTATACGAATGACGGACGGCTTCGTATTTTGTCATCACACCCAAAACCTTATCGCCACTGCTTAAAGTCCAGTTTTTTGATAGCTCTTCTTCTTTTGCATTAGCCAGTGCAGATCTTCCCTTGGCGAAAGATTTTTCAAAAAGATCAGACAATTCTTCGTAACTGCTGACGGGTGCTGGTTGTTGCGGTGCTCCCGCAAAGTCAATGCCATCCGTGTTAATAGACATATCAATCCACGAAGGCAATTCGGAAATATGAACCGCAAGCCTTTTCATAGTCATACTTTTAGGATGCGGTCTCCAATCTAATTTATCCATTGGAACAATTTTTAGAAACTTGCGGGTTGTTTGCGCTTCCTGGTCAAGCTCTTTTAATAGTAAAGGAATTATTTCCATAATTTTCATTTTTAATTGATCCTAAAATTAATTTTAATTCTTTTCTCCTGAAAAAAATATTTCCCGAAAATCATTCGAAAGGTTTTATGGGAAATGGTACAAGTGCCACAAAAGTAAACCAGCAAAAGGACAAATACTGCAGATTCCGGATGCAGTATTTTTTTAATTAAAAGGCAATAGCATACCTCCATTCCTATTTAGAATGAATGCGCAGAGTGCCTGAAACCAATTTTGAAAATAAAACTATTTGTCCTGCACTCGCAGTAATCCATTTTCGGTAAGCATTGCCGGTGGTGGGTTATTAATTGAACGTTCAACCAGGAACCACAAACGATTGTAAAATTTATTGATGAGTTAACAACAATAATTGATAGGAATTCCGGTAGTCCGAAGGAAAGATAAGCAAAACTAAAGAGAAGGAAATGCACGTCAGACCTGATATTTACAATGCATAGTTCATGTTATGTGTTTGTGCTTTTTTTTACTTTGTCCTTATCCATTCTGCATCTCTTCCACGGCTGTTGTAAGTCACTATTTTTAAAGAATTACTTGTATCATTTACAAATTTAAATTTCAATTCTGCTTCTTTTATATAAAACATGGTTTCACTTTGGGCATACAGTTGAACTTTGGGAAGCCTGTCGTTTGGATTGGAGTCTTCTATAAATAACGTTCCATTTTCCAATGTAACAATTAATTTATGGTCAACATTAAAAACGTATTCACCAACATATCTCTTTAGAACATCTGTACTTAGTAGTATGCTATTGTTCAAAGGTTTTCCAATAGCAAGTTTTGCAATATCGTTTGAAAGAATCGTCCAGTCCATATCTGGTTCAAAACAATTAAAAAGCGTAACAACAAAAACGTCTTCATCAGGTAAATAGATTTCATCACTTTGAAAACCGTCCGTCGACCCCGAATGTTCGATAGTTTTACTACCGTCCAGATTTTTTATAAACCATCCGTAACCATATTCTGAATAAGTGCCATCAGCAAACTGGTAAGGAGTGAATGCTTGAGCAAGCAATTTCAGATTTATCAGTTCATTATTGTAAAGAGCCTGATGCCATTTAAATAAATCATTTGCATTGGACATTATTCCACCTGCAGCATAAATCGTGGTCACATTTTGTAATGTTGCTCTTTCTAATTTCCCGTCAAATCTTGAGTATCCCTCTGATACATTAGGGATATTTTTGGTGGTGTCAATGTAATAGGTATTATGCAATCCCGCTTTAGTAAAAATATTTTGTTGCAAATAGTCAGCATAACTTTTGCCAGTAACTATTTCCAAAATATAACCCAATAAATAGTAATTGGAATTACTGTATTTAAATTGACTGCCGGGTTTAAATTCCAAGGGTTCATTTTTAAAATAATCAACTCCTTGATTTGGTGTATAGTTTGTTCTATCGTCTGCCGGATTGGAAATAGCCATATAGTCTTTTATGCCCGATGTTTGTGTCAAGAGGTTTTTAATGGTTATTGTATATCCCTTATGAGGATAATCCGGAACATATTTTTGAATACTATCCTGTAAGGAAATTTTGCCTTGTTCAACCAATTGCAAGATGGCTATAGCCGTGAATTGCTTTGTGATAGAGCCAATCCTGAAAATCATATCGGGCTTCATAGGAATATTTAGTTCTA
Source organism: Ginsengibacter sp. (assembly GCA_039937595.1). GTDB lineage: Bacteria > Bacteroidota > Bacteroidia > Chitinophagales > Chitinophagaceae > Ginsengibacter. The sequence goes on from JBDTGD010000047.1 coordinate 2,594, forward strand.
GGTCAGATACTCCAAAAGCCTTTTGGTAAATGATATTTCCCTTTTTGGCTACTAAAACAACACAGCCTGGGGCAATAGCTGCCAGCCGTTTTGGAATTAAATCGTCAAGAGTAGCTGCTAATTTTTTTTCTTCTTTGCGTTGTCCATAAGAATTTGTCCGTAAAAAAAGTACGAGGCTAAGAAGAGCAAATAATTTACTCATATTATTATTTTAGTAATTGTTCATTGGCATGACACACAACGCGCCAACTTGCAATATGTTTTAAAATTTGCCAAATAGAATTCCGCTCCAGTGCAATTTTTTTAGCGGCTTACTCCGCGAAAATTCTTTTTAGGGTGCCCATGATCGTTACATCTATCCATAGACTACCATTGTACAAATCTTCAAAAAGTTTTGCGATATGTTCAGATTCTTTCATTGTATCACAAATCTAATATTTATGCCAAAAAATTGGTGATAACTTTTTTGATTTTTATGTTAAAAACGTTGGCTGATCCTAATACCCGGAGTCACTCCTTTAAAAAGATCATTAAAGTACATGGAAGGCTCGATAGTAGTTTTTAATAATTTAAGCTTACCTGCACCTAAACGAAAAGTATTTTTTTCCATAAAATCTCCCTCTCTGTGAATAAGGTAACCTAATGAAAATACAGCGCTGAATGAAAAATCCTTTCGCGGGTCAAAATCTGTGGTGCCACCCTGTCCATAAGTGAACGTGAGAAAATCATTTCTGTAAGTGTGCAATTTACCCTGCGCGTCATTGGCAAATAAAAAATGAGGCTCCCAAAATAATCCCGGCTCCCATTTAAAAGTTCTGTCGCGATTGGTATATGTTAGCTGTGCACCCAAAGTAAAAGAAGGAACAAAATAATTTTTATAATTCTGGACATTTACTGAAATGAAGCCCTCCAGGTAATCTCCCTCTCCCCCAGGTGTGAATCCTTTTTGCCTGTCTGCAGAAATAGATCTGTTGTTTTGCAAATAATGAGAACTACTTCCTAATATTAGCGGCCATTTTGTATTCACATCATTTTGGATAATTGCTATTTTTTGAGTTAATGGACCATTCATATAATCCGTTATTTCACTCATATTATTAAGATAGAATTTAAGATGATAATATCGTGGATGATCGAGGCTGATTTTTTGTTCCGGCTTTGGTGGGTTGTTAATGATTCCGATCATACTTATCGTGTCCTGACCGGTTTTAAGAGAAGCCAGTTCGCCCTTGTCTACGATGAATGTTGCGCCTTTTGGCTGGAATTGCTGAAAGCGTATTCTCTTTCTTCCCATATTATCTGTAACATAGTCAATGCGCTTTGTAGTAAGCGGATCAGAAAAAGAATCTTTAAGAGGTATAACATCTTTTAAAAAGATACGCAGCAGTGAGTCAATATTAACAATTCTCTGAAGGTCTGTTATATCGGTTAATTCAATTTCCAGTTTGTTTCCTTCATCAAGATTGATATAAAACCTTCTATTGATAATAATGTCTGAAGGCACTTCAAAAGTTTTGTCTTCTTTATTGTTCGTTTGAGCGCAAAGGCTTCCTGTGATGCTTGTAAAAAGCATCAGGAGCATCCATGTTTTTTTCATGTTATTTTTAGTTTTGAGAAGGTTTTATTTTTAAGATCGTAAAGCTATTTGTGTTGGATGCCGTAGCCGGATTGATATAGATTTCCTGGCTGGCAATTTTAAATTGAAAAGTATGTTTATCGGAATTTTTTACTATTTCGGGCAATGTTTCTACAGGATCGCCCAATTCATTTATATGCGCTACTCTTAGTTTTTTCTTTTCCGGTTGAATTGTCGCTAAAGATGAGAGCGTGTCTGCCAGTGTTATAAAATTTGATTTGATTTCCGGTGTTAAGGATTTTAAGCTAACAGTGTAGGTTAAACGTAGTTTTGTTTTTTTATTTTCATGCATCATTTTTGTCATTGTTTCAGAAGAAGCCGCCGGAAACTCTCTTTCGTTGTTGGTCACTGTCAAATTTGTAACCGCTGCTGGATCTCCCTTATCAATTATAGGGGAATGAGTTTTTATTGATGCCTGATGCTCATTTAATGCTGGACCGGTCGAGTGTTGATTATTGCTATCAGCATAAAATAGCGGTACCAGCACAGCAAAGAAAATGCATGCTGCGGCAACCCAAAACCATGTTTTGTTGATGCTTTTCTTTTTGCCACCAAGACGCACATAAAGTTTTTCCCATGACCTGTTTTTGTCGTATTCCGGGTCTCCTGGCAAACTGTCTAATGCGTCCAGTTTTAGCTTCCAGTTTGGGATATTATTGAGATTTTCCTTTGACATAGTGAATTCCTTTTTTGAATAATATTTTTTGCAGCAATATTTTCGATTTACTTAATTGAGATTTGGAGGTACCTTCCGAAATGCCAAGTAATGCTGCGATTTCTTTATGAGTCATTCCTTCGATTTCATAAAGATTAAAAACAGTGCGGTAACCCACAGGAAGCTGAATAATAAGGCTGAAAATTTCCGCCGCAGACAAACGATCCAATATGTCTTCGTCCAATGCAATATCATCCGCTTCAGAATCCGACACCATTGTGAACACATTTTTCTTTCGCAAAAACATCAGGCATTCGTTAATCATTATTTTCTTTATCCAGCCGAATAATGCAGCATCTCCCTGGTAGGAAAATGTATCGATCTGTTTAAAGAACTTGTAGAATCCGTCCAGCATGATCTCTTCAGCGTCTTCCAGACTTTTGACATATCGCCGGCAGACGAACAGTAATTTACCGGATAACTCATCGAACAGGCATTTCTGCGCTGCCGTGCTGCCTTCTTTAACTTCTTTGATGAGTTCTGATAAATTCATAAAAATCAAAAAATATGAAACGGGTTATAAATTACTAAATGCATTTTAAAGATAAAGGGTTGCCTGGGATAATTCAAAAGATTTGAACGACAGTGAATCAACAAATAAAACGAATTTTTATTCAAATCTCCTGCCACGGCGCAAAAACTGGACTTCTTTAATTTCATTACTTTTATCAAAGATTACCAAATTAAAAGAATCATCTACTATATTCAATCACGATAAAAGAATATTTTATGAAACAACAAACAATGGCGCCCACCA
>JBDTGD010000048.1:0-6601 GCA_039937595.1 Ginsengibacter sp.
CAAGAATTCCTTTTTTTACAAACCTTGTTTGGGTAAAAAGAATAAAGCATAAAAAAGAGTTATCGCCCTAATAGGCTCATTTGTCGAAAAAATAAACCCCTTCAACGAAATTCGGAGAAATCATTTGCAAAAGGGTTGCATCTTTGTATCAGCAAACGGGCACATGCTTCACGACAACAAAAGAAAGAAGCATAAAATATCGTTCTCGTAAATTTTAAAACTAAATCATCAGCTAACTGCTTAAAATATTTTCCGGGGTTTTCAGAAAACTTTCCTCCTCCGGGGGAATTTTTTTTTTGTTGCCCATAAGATCTCTTCTTTAATTCCTTTTTTCTTTTCGTTACCGGTTACTAGAAAATCGCGCAATAAAACCCAGCATTGTGGCTATTTGCATCAATCTATCTTTAGCACTTCATTGGAAGAAAGATTTTCGTTGGCTTGATGTAAATAATTTCAATTTTAGGAGGAAAATATGTTACCTGTCATCGCCATCAAATAAACTGATTTTTTTATAGTAAAAAACATTCCTATAACTATCGGAAACCTGGAGTTCCTTTTTTATAAATCTCGTTTGGGTAAAAATAATAACGCATAAAAAAAAGGTTACCGCTCAAATAAGCCTATTTGTCGAAAAGATAAACACCTTCAACGAAATTCCGGGAAGACATTTGCAAAAGCGTTGCATCTTTGTATCAGAAAGCGGGAACATGCTTCACGATATCAAGAAGAAAGAAGCACAACATATACTTACCGCACATTTTAAAAGCTAAATAATCAGCTAACTGCTTAAAAATATTTTCCGGGGTTTTCAGAAAACTTTCCTCCTCCGGGGGAATTTTTTTTGGCTTACATCTCATCTCTTCTTTATTTGCGTTCTTTATCAGCCACAGTTGGTAAAAGATCAACCAAGCTCTTCTGCCTTATAACCCACTTTTTCCAAAGTCTTTTTCACATCTTTTTCATCTGCATCGTCCGATGAAATAGTCAAAATTTTCTTTGGGTCTTTTATATCAACTTCCCAATTCTCTTCTCCAAAAGTTTCATTTAATACAGGTGTTACTTTTGCGATGCAAGAGCAGCACATGATGTTTGTTTTATATTGTTTTGTTTTCATTTTTATTGATTTTACATGGCGGTCTAACCACCGCTATTTTAATTTTATATATTTTAATCTTAAACTATTACTTACCACACTTACAGAACTCAATGCCATAGCGGCCCCTGCTATCATTGGATTTAATAAAAAGCCGGTGAATGAAAATAAAATTCCTGCTGCTACGGGGATTCCAATCACGTTGTAAACGAATGCCCAAAACAAATTTTGATGAATCACTTTGACCGTTTGCTTGGATAATTGTATTGCTTTCGGAATATGCTTTAAGTCTGACGAAATTAACGTCATTTTTGCCACATCCATTGCGATGTCAGCTCCTTTACCCATCGCTATACTTACATCAGCAAGTGCCAGAGCCTGGCTGTCATTGATGCCATCGCCCACCATCGCAACTTTCTTTCCCTGCCGTTGCAATTCCTTTACGAAGTCTGCTTTTGCATCGGGCATTACTTCTGCCTTGAAGTTTTTAATTCCAACATTTTTGGCAACTGCAGCTGCAGTTTTTTCATTATCCCCGGTAATCATATAAACTTCAATTCCCATTCCCTGCAATCGGTGAATAGCTTCCTTCGAAGTTGGTTTTATTTTATCGGCAATAGCAACTGCACCGAATGCATTTTTTTCATCGGCAAACCAGATTACAGTAAACGAATCTTTAAGCCATTTTTCTGTTTTACTTTTTAATTCTTCAGGAATAAGAATTTGCTTTTCCTGAATCAATTTATAGCTTCCAACAAAATATTTTTTATTATTGATGATTGCAGCAACACCTTCTCCTGTAAGGCTTTCAAATTGGCTCACCTTCTTTCGGGGAATATTTTTTGATTGGAAATACTGTGAGATAGCATCCGCCAAGGGATGTTCCGATTGGGATTCCAAACTATATAAAAGAGAAGATAATTCCTCAATATTCCCATCTTTCTTCCAAACTATTTCAACCACCTGCGGTTTGCCTTCTGTGATGGTGCCTGTTTTATCGAGGATAATGGCATTTATATTTTTTGCCTGTTCCAAACTCTCCGCATCTTTTATCAGAATTCCATTTTCTGCCCCTCGTCCCACACCCACCATAATCGCAGTTGGTGTAGCAAGACCAAGTGCACACGGGCAAGCAATAACCAACACCGTAATCATTGCCAGCAAACCATAAGTAAGACCATTAGTACCGCCGAAAACAATCCAGGCAATGAAAGAAATTATAGCAATTATAATTACTACCGGAACAAAAATTCCTGCAATTTTATCAACTAATTTTTGTACTGGCGCTTTACTTCCCTGCGCTTCCTCCACCATTTTTATAATGTGCGCCAACAAAGTATCCGAGCCAACCTTAGTAGCCTCAAAAACAAAACTTCCCTTTTGATTGATGGTTCCGGCAAATACTTTTTCATCTTTCTTTTTTTCAAGAGGCATAGGTTCACCTGATATCATACTTTCATCTACAAAAGAATTTCCCGAGATTACCAATCCATCAACAGGAATTTTATCACCTGGCTTCACCAAAAGTTGGTCACCCAAATTTACTTCAGCAATTTCTATTACAGTTTCAGAACCATCGTTATTAATTTTTACTACCGTTTTTGGTTGAAGTCCCATTAATTTTTTAAGGGCGGAAGAAGTATTTGATTTCGCTTTTTCTTCCATCATCTTTCCCAATAAAATAAAACTGATAATGACAGCAGCAGCTTCAAAATAAACATGAGCTTCCAGTCCTCTGCTAGTCCAGAATTGCGGATATAAAGTATTGAAAACACTGAACAAATAAGCAATTCCGGTACTCAAAGCCACCAACGTATCCATGTTTACAGACCGATGTTTAGCTTGTTTAAACGCACTGCTAAAAAACTGTTTACCAAAAACAAAAACTACCGGAGTGGCCAATGCCCACATGATATAATTAGCATAAGGAATGCCTGCCTGTCCGGTAGGCAGGTTTATAAAAACCATCCCAATTAAAACAATTGGAACTGAAAAAATTATAGAAAGAATAGTACGTTTCCGAAGTTTCTGATAATAGCTTTGTTTTTGCTTTTCTAATTCATCGGTTACGGTTTCATTGTTTTCAATTATCAAATCGTATCCGGATGATTGAACCGATTTTTTGAAATGTTGGATATCAGCAACATGTGGAGCATATTCTACAGATGCAGACGAATTTGCATAATTCACGGCTGCATTAATTACGCCAGGCTCTTCTTTTAATGTAGTTTCCACGCTTGCAGCACATGAAGCGCAACTCATTCCTGTTACAGGAAAAGTTTTTTTAATGGTAATTACATTTTCATCAACTTCAGGCATTTCACTTTCACTTTAGGAAGCAAAGTTCACTTTAAAACTCTTATTTAGGTTATATCCTTTTGTGAAAGATGTATATTTTATTGGAAAACTGAAGACTAATTTCCCAAAAGGATATAACTAGTTTTAACTGACTGTACACACAATCCAAAGTCTGTATCTTCGGATGAATTTGTATCTTGGTTCCAGGAAATCACTCTGAAGTTGAGATAGTTGATTTTTTTTAAAAAAATATAAAATGGCAAAACTTAAAAACATACATCCCGGCGAGATACTTCTTGAGGAGTTCCTTTTACCGCTTCAAATTTCTGCATATAAGCTTGCAAAAGAAATTGAAATACCACAAACAAGAATTTCAGAGATTCTAAAAGGAAATAGAAGAATTACCGCGGATACAGCATTGCGGCTGAGTAAATATTTTGGAAACTCACCAAAATTTTGGCTTGGATTACAAGACGACTTTGACCTCGAAGAAGAGTTACAGGCGAAAGGTGCTACTCTTAAATCCATAAAATCCTTCGATGCAGAAGTAGCGTAAAGATTTTTAATTTTCGTTACCTATATCATCAATCGCTTTCCTGTGTTCAGCGCCCATAGATTTAAATTGTGTCGGTGTCATTCCAATTAACTTTTTAAATTGCCCACTGAGATGTTGTGTACTGCTGTAGCCAAGATTGAAAGCAATCTGGCTTATGGAAAGCTCGTCATAAATAAGCCATTCTTTTGTTTTTTCTAACTTTTGGAGAATAAAAAATTGTTCAATGGTAATGCCTTCCACTTCTGAAAACAATTTGCTGATAGAAGAATAATCTTTAAATATTTTTTTACTCAAAAAGGAATGAATGCTAAAATGCTCTTCGATATTCCCTTCCTGAACCTTTTGAATTAACAGTGTTTTTACTTTCTCAATCAATTGTGTTTTCTGCTCATCTAATAATTCAAAACCCACTTTCTTTAAATCTTCAGAAAATTTTTGTAATTGCTTTTTACCGGGTGTTTTTATTAATTCGATTTCTCCCAATTGCACATACTTTGATTCAAGATTATTTTCTTTCAAAATACTCTCAACGCTCATAATGCAACGCGGACACACCATATTTTTTATAAAGAGTTTCATGATTTTGATTCGAATTATTTATTCCTCATCGGTTTCAGAGCTTCCGTCCATTTCAATAATTCCTGCAACATAATACACGTAGATTTAGTTTCCAATTCATTCCCATTGAATGTACCATTCTCATCAATTTGCTTCTCAAAAAATGAAATGCTTACACCTTCAAACAGCGGTACCAGTTTTACAGTGGTCATTGCCAGCTTGCACATTTGCGCAGACCGCAGACCGCCGGAAATACCACCATAACTAACCAGGCCAGCGGGTTTATAATTCCATTCTTTAAATAAAAAATCAATCGCATTCAACAATGTTGGCGGCATGCTGTAATTATATTCAGGAATGACAAACACAAATGCATCTGCTTCATCGATTGTTTTACTCCATTCTTTAGTATGTTCTTTTGTATATTTCTGTAAACGCGGGTGATGAGGTTCATCAACAAAAGGAAGATTTATTTCTGCCAGGTCTAAAACCTCTATACTAAAAGCAGGATCTTTTTTTGCAATTTCAATAAACCAATTGGCAACTGACATTCCCTTTCTTCCAGGACGCGTGCTGGCGATAATTATTTTTAATTGAAACATTATTTTCGCTTTAATATAATTGAAGTATTTTCAAAATTAATTTATTAAAAGCATTCTCTCGCTTTCATATATCATTAGGGAAATCGCCTTGCGCGTTACATTAAGACAACCATCAAATAACTTTTTTAGATTCAGTTGATTTTTCCACAAGCATATCCAGGATATAAGTATAAAAGTTTCAGGTATTAAAATTGTTAATACTGAAAAACAATTCAACAACCATTTGTGAAGAAACGATGCAATCAATTACCGGGAAGGCACAAATTAACCCGTGCGAAAAAACGATTCTCTAAAATACCAAAGTCTGAATAGAATGTGGCAGGGAAGTAACTTCTGCGGCTTTGCCATTTACCCAAAGAAAATAATTAATTTTCGTATCGCCTTCATTCATCACTACAGTGGCAATAGTCCCATCCTCATTTTTGAAAGCTGTGGTTTGTAGCACACTTCTACTGGATGAACTAATAATTCTTTTGGCGCCCGGATGAATGAATTTTGAAAACTGGCCAATATAATAGTAAGAGTTAGTATAAATCAACTCACCTGTCTGCGTATTGGCGTGTACCGGCGCAAAGCAAAAATTACCAACATGATTTGGGCCGCCATGCTCATCCAATAAGACATTCCAATCTGTCCAACCTACCGTACCGTTATTAAAATCATGTATCATAGATTCACCATATCTTTCACCCAATTTCCATTCATGTATTTTATTGATATCAAAAGCTTCATTGCATCCTTCTGTAAAAAGTAAATTTTTACCAGGAAATGCTTCATGCACCAATGCTACATTATCATACATAGGCTTGCCACCGGTCCAGGTTTCATACCAATGAAATCCAATACCCCACAAGTACTTCGCTGATTCCGGATCATTCAATAATGTAGAAGCCCTTTGACAGATTAAATCACGATTGTGATCCCAACCGATTATTTTTTTATCACCAAGTCCTTCGCTTTTCATTACCGGGCCTAAATCGCTTTTTAAGAAATCTCTTTCTTCATCTGCAGTATAGTTACACGATTCCCATTTCTGAGTAGCCATTGGTTCATTCTGTATCGAAATACCCCATATTGGAATTCCTTCCGCTTCGTAAGCTTTAATAAATTTGGTATAATACATTGCCCAGCTATGATAATATTCCGGCTTCAACTTTCCTCCATGAAGCAAGTCATCATTGGTTTTCATAAAAGCAGGCGGGCTCCACGGGCTTGCAAACAAAGTTAATTTACCTCCTGTAGCTGACATCGCGTCTTTTATAAAAGGAATTTTAAATTGCTTATCATGATCAATGCTAAAAGTTTTTAAGACGGAATCACCTTCCTGGATATAAGTGTAGCTCCCACTCGAAAAATCGCAACTGCCAATATTGGTTCTTGCTAAAGTGTAACCAATGCCTTTGTCTTTACTATAATAAGCGGTTAATATCTCCTGTTGTTTATCTTTTGGAAGTTTAAAAAAGGTTTCTGCAGAAGCGTCCGTTAAAGCGCCAC
>JBDTGD010000049.1:0-9688 GCA_039937595.1 Ginsengibacter sp.
CTAAAACGGGTACCGGCTACCACATATTCTGTATTTTCAGTAATAAACGGGGAGGAATGGTTTCCTGCACTATTGGGTATTTCAAGAATTTCAGCAGTGCGAAAGGTTTTAAGGTCAATACGTGCAATACGGGGCGTATTGTTTCCATTAGCAAATAACCAACGTCCATCTTGTTCGCCGTTTGTTTGTGACAGTTCGAGATGATGTTGATCATCCCACGGAACCATTCCATGTGAAGTGTTTAGCATTGGTTTTGTTTCTTCGCTATAGCCCCAGCCATCCTGAGGATCAAGAGAAAAAACAGGAATTACACGAAACAGCCTTCCCGAAGGTATTCCATAAACGCTTACTTGTCCACTGAAACCACCGGAAACAAAATTGTACAATTCATCATATTTGCCAGGGGGTACATATACTCTTGATGCAGCATCGCCTTCGGCGGCGCTTCCTACATTTTTTGGTTTGCATCCGGTAATGCTCAGTAGAAGTATCGCTCCTATAAGTGAAAGCGCCGGTAAGAAAATTTTTTTCATAAAATGGTTTTGATGGTGAATGAAGATTGTTTTTTAGGCAAAGAAATTCCTGTCTAAGAAAAATTGATTTTTTTAGTTATTTTAAATCCAAAAGAAAAAGTGTAAAAAAACCGGGTAAAAAATTCTTATACCCGGTTGTATAATTGAAACAATGAAAAACTTATTTTACGCCATCATTTTTACGCATAAACTCAAGTATTTCTCTCGCATCATCATCGCTTAAATTTTGATTGGGCATGCGCACCATACAAATTTCAAGCATCGCCTGGGCTTTGGGGTCTTTGTCAATCATGTCATCTGTGTTGGTTACAAAATTCATGATCCATGCGGGTTTGTGGCGTGATGTAACACCGTGCCATCCTGGTCCTACCAGCCTTTCGTCAGTAAGTTTGTGACAAGAAGAACATTTTAATTCATAGATTTTGTCACCCTTTTCTGCCATAGCAGGATCCAGTTTATCACTCAATTGCACATCATGAAATTTACCTTCGCCACGATTGGGATCGTATGATGGATTTCCTGATGCTGTGCCTGAGCCGCTGTCGGATGTTGCCTGTGCAGGTTCAGAACTGGTATTACCCTTATCGCCTGAGCCTCCACAGGAAATAACAAATAATGCCATTGAGAAAATCATAGAAAAGGAAATAATCAATTTTTTCATAACTGGGAAATGTTTAAATTTTACTTTGCAATATTACAATGGAGAACAATTTTATTTTATGAGCCTCGTCATAAAGAGCAAAAATAATAAATGATTTGAATCATGTTAAAGAGCTTTTTGTCCTTAGATGCCTAAATGTAAGAAAATTTATCCTAAAGATGTTTTAGTTTTGGTGCTCTTACGGTATTTAATCAAAGTCAACTAATAATACTTTATGGTTTATTCTACTTTTAATACCAAACGGTGGGTCCAAATTGCGTTGATCAATTTTTGTGTGGTAGCACTGGCAGGCGTTACCATGCGTTACAAAATTAATTTTGCCTTACCAGTTGTCGATCAGAAATATTTAATGCACGGGCATTCTAATTTTGCGTTTACAGGGTGGGTGGCAATGGCGCTTATGATTTTGATGGTGCGCTATCTTATTCGCAATAATGTAGAGACCAGCTATAAAAAATACAACGGTATTTTAATTGCTGAAGTTATTGCATCTTACGCCATGTTCATTTCCTTTATTATACAAGGATATGCGTTTTGGTCTATTACATTTTCTATTGTTACTATTTTAATTTCCTACGTCTTCATTTTTTTTTATTGGAGAGACATCAATAAAGCATCAGATGGCGGCTTTTCACGTAGCTGGCTTAAGGCTGCATTAGTACTTTGGGCATTTTCGTCGTTGGGAGCTTTTATGCTGGCTTACCTGATGGCAAACCATATCATGATACAGGATCTTTATTTTGCCTCTGTTTATTTTTTTATGCATTTCCAATATAACGGATGGTTTCTATTTGCATGTTTTGGAATATTTTTTTCTTATATGCATCGATTGGGGCTTTACCGGATTGCTTTTTTGAGTAAGCGTTTATTTATTATTATGGCGATTACGGTAATACCTACTTACTTCTTATCCATTTTATGGCTAAGATTGCCATCCACACTTCATTGGATTGCCGACATTTCCGGCATTTTACAGCTTTTAGTGTTGTTTTATTTTTTTAAAATTTTGTCTGTAATTAAAAAGAATGAAAATATAAAATTTAATTGGTCCACACGATGGTTGTGGAGGTTTGCATCCATAGCTTTTATTTTGAAAATAATTCTCCAGATGCTTTCAACTATACCTTACCTAAGTCATTTTGCCTTTGGTTTCAGGCCTGTTGTCATCGGCTATCTGCATCTTTCTTTTGTAGGAATCATTAGCCTCTTTATATTAGGTTATATCAATGAATTCATTCATCGTTTTCGTGGTAACGTCAGCGGCGTGGGAGCTATCATTTTCGTTGTCGGTTTTATAGTACAGGAAGTTGTATTAATGCTACAGGGATTGGAAGCGATGGATGTAAATCCCATAAAAAGCGCGAATATTATTTTATTTTATTGTGCGATATTAATGGCTGCCGGACTCATATGGATTACGAGTGGTATCATACGAACCCAGGAACATGAAGAAGTACAACCGGCTCTTAAATCAAATTAATTTCCCTATAAAGAAATGTACTTTCAGACTTTGCTTATAGCTTTTAATGATCAGAGTCATCCTCTTTCTTTTAATACAATCAGTTATGTTGCTTTTTCCCGCTGATGCTTTTGGGAATAGCCTGCTTTGTCATTCAATCTTTTTTCCTGCTGCTCTAAAAAAAGTAATGAAGGTTAATACAAACAACAAAAAACCAATGATGATTAAATAGAATCCGGTTTCTTTCTGCTGGCCGATGTCAAATGAACTGCACAGCAAAATATTAAATGCTCTTAAAGTGATTCCTGTTGCCAACATCATTGCCGATAACATGCCGAGGAACAATATTTTTATTTCAAATAAGATATTTCTTAAGACAGGCCATAAAAAGAATCCGCCAACAAACATATTTAAATGCATAATCCTGTTGAACCTTGAATTAATAACGGCATAATCAATGGAATGAGGTAACATCCAGAAGATAAATGAGGCCATGATGAAAATAAGAACAGCTATTCCCCATGATGTTTCTTTGATATTCAGGCTGGGGAAAATTGCCCCTAAAATTACTCCAAGTAAAAACATCGCTGGTAATTGTATAATTTGATGGCGTGGCATAGAGGCAGAAAGCCAGTCATTCAATGGAAAAGACAACAAGACAAAGAATAATAAAATAATCAGGACAAGGATTATATCTTTTTTTCTTGTAAACATTTACTGATCTGTTCAATGATTGTGTGGTTATCATCCCTTGCAGGATCAAAGATTTTTATAATTTTATTGTCCGGAGAAATAAGAAACAGATAAAGAGAATGATTGATAATGCCTGTTTCCGGAACCTTATAAGTCCAGATGCCAATTTTGCGAAGCAACCGCGTAAAATCATGTTGGCTGGTTTGAAAGGGTGTAGCAAAAGTCCAGCCGCCAATATCATCTCCATAAAGATTTCGATAGTTTTTTATTTTTATAATATTATCATTTTCCAAATCAAAACTTACCGTAACAAATTCTAATTTTTCCGGAACAATCGTGCGGCTGAACAAATGGTAGATCTGGTCTATTTCATTATTTACTTTGTGGCACGCAGAAGGACAATCCAGGTAAACAAAATTAATTAGTACATATTTATGGGTATCTTTTAGATTAAATACATTTCCATTTTGATCCATCATTTGAAAATCCGGAAATGCTCTTGGAGAATTACCTGCTTCTTTTAATGTATAGGAATAGATAGTAAAAGCGCTAAATCCATAAGTCCATTTCCAGATAACGGCCAAACATATAGCAAAAGCAAAAATGGGAATTAGAATCTTTTTCATTTTTTCTTTTATTTTCTTTCAAAAAAATTTTACTCAACAATAGAATTGATATTTTTTTATTTTCTAGTTTGTTTCTTACCACGAAATAATCTATTCATTCACCTTAACAGGCGCGATTTGTATCCTCCTCCTGAAAAGTTTTGCAAATAGGGAATAGTACATAATAAAAAGTCCTATCAACAGTAAAGCAATAAGCCAAATGGATATTTGCGCGAGAAGTTCCCCTGTATTATGGACACTATTTATCGCTATCCCTGAATAGTCTGCATACCTTCTTGGAATACTGCTCAAACCACCGAAATAAAACGTCGCTAAAAAACCATGTCCGCCCAGTACAAAGAGCCAGAATCCTGTCTTCGCCAATTTACCCCCGTCCTGATTGCCTTTCTCAGAAAACAAGTAAAATAAAAATCCGAAGATGAATAATACAGTTCCCATCAGCAAATAGGTATGAAAATGCGCAGGAACCCACAAAGTGTTATGAAGCACTCTATTCATTGCTATCGTAGAATCTACCACCGCTGCACCTCCACCAATAGCCCAGCCTGCCGTGCCTATTAAAAACATTAACGGTACAATACCCCATTTGACTTTTGAGTGATAAAGTTGAGTAATTACGCCGAACATAGTGACAACAGTGGCAGGTACTGCACTTAAGTAAGATATTATCTGGCCTGCATACTGCATTCCTACAGGCTGCGCAAAGTCCATATACATGTGATGGAAAAAAGCGAATAATATAAAGAGAAATGTCGCATTCCAGGAATACACCAGCGCTTTATTTGTTTTCCATTCCCGCCCAGTAAATTCCGGCAAAAGCGCATACACCCAACCTAATGCACAATAGATAATAATATTTGCAAGGGTATGGCCAAAAAACATAGTGATGTTTTTCATTAGCAACACATTAAAGCTTAAAGCAGGTTCAAAGGATTGTAGCAGGTACATTATCAAAAAAACAGCTCCAGCCAGAAATGCAATTACACCTGGAACAAGGCTCACAGTAGCTATCATAACAATTGGCGGCAATTCTTTTTTATCATTCTTTTTTCCTAAATATTGCCATCCCAATAAATTAGCAAATCCTCCGTATTCTTTTACTAGGGCGTAAAGTAAATGTAAAACACCAACAAGCCAGCCTATTCCCATTATTATTAAAGAAATTATGGAAATCCTTGTTGACGACGCAGCCCAAGTTGCGCCTTTAAAAGGCAGTGGATATAACAGATACCAACCAGGGGCAAACCCACCGATCAGGGTTCCGAATGCCAAAACTAGAACACTGATTAATACGACAAAGTAAGTAAAATAGCCCACCCTGATATTCAGTCTCACATAACGGGTGCTTATTAAATACCATAACCCCGCAAAAGCAATACTGAATAAAACGCCCACCATACCTAAACCATGAAGAGTCATTAAAGCATAAAAAGTGTTGATTTGTAATTTTATCATCTCTCCCTGGTTTAGGCGCATCAAAAGACCAAGGGTAATTAGTAAAGGAAAAACAATCAAAAAAGTAACGCTCCAGGTAATGGCGAGTCTTCTTTCTTTTTTTAATTCAACCGGCTCTAATTGTATCATAATCTTTTTTTAAATTTTAGTTAACGTGCAGGGTTGCCATCATAAAAGAATGCGCGAGTCCACAATATTCGAGGCAGAGGATGGAGTAATCTCCTTTTTGCGTAAACTCGTATTGTAGCTTATTTTTATAACCTGGCATTGCCTGGGTTTGTGCCAATAAAACTCCCTTATTATTGTAGATGCCAAAATCGTGATTTACATCTGAGGAGGTAACTATGAATTCTATCCTCTTATTTACAGGTAGGATTATTTCATTAGTTCCCGTAAATTCAGCGGGGCTTTTATTAGATACACCCGGCGCCATCTTCCATGACCATTGCATGCCCACCACGGTTACTTCTTCATCGGGATTGTTTTGAAAACTCGGATAAGGTAAAAATCTCAAAGAAAAAAACAGACAAATAATAAGGAAGATAACTAATCCAAAAAAATATCGCCCTCTCATTTTATAGGTCTTGTGTTTTGCAGAGTCTTTGTCTTCAGCTGTTGAGGAAGTAGCCATCAGGAATATTACTACGGCGACAACCAGCGCGCCGATAGCCATTGAGATAATGACCGCATAGTCCTGCAAAATAAGAAGGCTTGTAAATGGGTTCATAGTTATGAGTTTACTATATTGAATTTTATGTAATGACGTGTTACAGTTTAGCTAGGGGAGGGACTGAATTAAAGATTAATAGTACAACTATTAATTTTTGTTTTAACGAACGGGAGACTATGAATCTTTTTTTTCTTCAATTCTACAATTAGAAAGATATTTTGAATAATGAGATTGGTTTCAGTTCTTTCATTTGGATTTGATCCGGAAGCCAAAACGAATATAAGTATAATTCAATAATAAAAGACAAAAATGTCTTTGTATATCTATTAATTTACATAGTACTGACAATAAGCTATTTGAATGCCATTGATACCTCGTCCTGAATTTCTTCTGTTGGTTCTATGGCAGCACTTAATCAGGATAATTTTGGTAATGCTCTCTGAAATATTATTTCTTAGATTGCCTTGCTGTATAAAGGTTTTGCATCCTGGGAAACCTGTCCTCTTAATAGATGCAGGTCAAACGCCTTGCAAATATTCCTGATAAAATTTCTTCCTAATCCGGTAATGGTCAGCCCGGTTTCATCGAATTCAACTAATCTATCTGCTGCTAATTTTCTCAACTCGGGGAAACTATATTGATGTAAAAGAGGTAAATGTTCTTCGTGGAATGTAGTCTTAGCCTGGCAGGAAATATCTAAAATGTATTTACGAAAAGCACTGTCTTCTTCATCTAAAAAATAACCTTTTGTAACAGGGAATTCATGCTTATTTACCGAATCATAATAATCATGAAGTGTTTTATGATTTTGTGCAAATCCGATACCGGCATCACTTATGCTGGATACGCCAAGGCCTAATATCATACTCGTTTTCTGAGTAGTATAACCCATGAAATTCCGATGAAGCCATCCTTCTTTCCAGGCGGAATACAAACTATCGGTTGCAAGGGAGAAATGGTCCATTCCAATATCCGTGTATCCATTATGAATAAATAAATTTTTACCTGCCTGGTACAATTTCATTTTATCATCAGCAGAAGGAAGATCGTTTTCATCAAACAAGCGCTGTCCCCGGCTGGCCCAGGGAACATGAGCGTAGCTGTAAAAAGCAACACGGTCAGGTTTTAAACTAATAGATTGTAAAACTGTTTTTTTAATACTTTCTTCAGTCTGCATGGGTAGCCCGTATATCAAATCAAAATTCACGGAATCATAACCAACGGCTCTGGCATTTTCAACCGCAAGCTTTACATTCTCAAATGGCTGGATCCTGTTGATAATGTGCTGCACTTTAGGATCGTGATCCTGTACGCCATAGCTTACCCGGCGGAACCCAAGATCATACAAAGCCTGCAAATGCTCTTTGGTAGTATTGTTAGGATGGCCTTCCACTCCGAATTCATGTTGCGGATGAATAGTGGCGTTTTTGAAAATTCCGTTTAATAATTTCTGTAGATTCTCCGGTGAAAAAAAAGTTGGCGTGCCACCTCCTAAATGCAATTCGCGTATCACGGGTTTCTCACTCATGATGGCTACATACATTTCCCATTCTTTTATAATATTTTCCAGGTAAAGCGTTTCCACTGTATGATTGGTTGTTATTTTTTTATTACAACCACAGTAAGTACATAGCGATTCGCAAAAAGGTAAATGAATATACAGGCTGATTCCTTCGGCATGATTATTTTTCACGAACTCTTGCTGAAATAACTGTATCCATTTTGAAACATTGATACCTTCATTCCAAAATGGAACTGTAGGATAACTGGTGTACCTTGGAACAGGAACGTTGTATTTCTTTAAAAGATTAAAATCGATCTGCATTTGAAATCATTTTGATGCAAAGTTATTTTTACTTGTGAAAGCAAAATATGAGCCTCATCAGTTTTTTTATCAATTATGATTCAATTATCTGCGCATCGCTGTAAAATATTGGTCAAATTTTCTATACACAACCGGCATTGCCACTCTAATATCATATTTCTCAGGCGCCGTGAGATTATTGGCTAACCAATTCCTGAAAAGATCGCACTCCCGGTTTCCCGGGAGTGAGGGATTTTGTGCTGAATTAGCCGTACCCGGAAGTTCAAAAGCCTGTTCTAAATTCCTGATGGCTTCTTGCTCCTTCGCGGATTTCCAATTAAGATAGCCCATTATAAAATTGATTTCCCTATTTTTTTGATCCATCATTGATAGTTTATTGAAGATAACAAATGCATCATCTGTTCTATTCTGAAACAATGCGATTTCACCAAGATGTAAATTGGGATTTAGTGCTTCTTTGTTCAAGTCGTAAGCTCGTTCGAAATAAAACTTCGACTTCTCGGGATCAAAATAATTTGGATGAGTCATGCAGAAATACAGATTGCCTAATTGATTAAAGGCACGTTCACTTTGGGGATTCAGTTCAGTTAATTTTTCCCAGGATTCCCGGGCTTTATCAAATTGCCCCACCTTCATATACATATTTCCAATGTAATATAGCGCGTCTTTATGACCGGGATTTAATTTTAGGGCTTCCTGGTATGAAATAATGGATGAGTCTGATTTATCGTGTAATCTGTATTGGGTACCTTGGTTGTAATACGCCCAGAATGTTTGTGCCGAATCAGATTTTGCAACTACAGTCGAAGCATTATTTTGTTTGGGCTACTGCCAATTTTTAAAAATGGTAATTCCTATAAATGCAATAAGCAGGACAATAACTGTAAAAATAAACTCTTTGCGTTTCATGAATTTTTATCAATTATGAAGAGGCTCCGGATTTTTAATTCCGTTTTCTCCTTCCGTTATTTCTATGCGTTCATTTATCGGGATATTTAGGAATTGCTGGTTTAGGCCACTGGGCCATCTAATATCAAGAGTATCTATTTTCTTAAATTTTGCTAAACCAAAATGTTGTGTAAGGCTATTCTGCGACAAGTAAGAGCTTTGGTTATTGACTTCCCGAATTTGAGATACACTATCACTTACTATTCTGATCCTTGCACCAATAGCCGACCGGTTACTTTTTGTACCTACAAGTTTTAATTCCAACCAGTTATTTTTATTGCCTCCGTCATTTCTTAATAACAATCCCTCGCCGCAATTATTTACAATAAATATATCAACATCTCCGTCATTATCATAATCTCCAAATGCTGCCCCTCTGCCAACATTTTTATAAGTTAGTGCCTGCCCACTGACGGATGTTACATCTGCAAATCCTTTATCAGTTCCTTCATTCCAAAAAAGAAGGTTATTCATTGGTATGAGATTTTTTGGATTATCTTCCTGTTGATTAGTACTACCGTTAACCACAAATAAATCAAGCCGCGTATCATTATCATAATCAAAGAAGGAGGTACCCCATCCTACATAATCTAATGAAATCTGGCCGAGGCCATACTTTTCCGCTTCATCCTGAAATTGAAGTGGCGAACGGTAAATTGAATTTTTACTGATCGAATTAAGTTTATTAGTGTAGAAGCCGTTTTCTTCGGCAAGCCAATGTGTTACAAACAAATCCATTGTTCCGTTGTTGTCCCAATCTCCAACTCCGAGACCCATTGCACCACGGTAATCAGCTACATGCGCCAGGTGACTTTCGT
>JBDTGD010000050.1:0-4588 GCA_039937595.1 Ginsengibacter sp.
TCACCGTTAAGCACTCTTGTTGCAAGAAATATCTTTGTGGAATCAGTGGCGCTGGTAAATTCGGAAAAATATTTTTGTGTTACAAAAACTTCTTTGTCCGCTTTTTCCTGCTCCGGCACTTTAAACATGTAGTGATATATCATCCATCCTGCAAATAATACTACGATTGCAGAGCCTATGTATGATATTGGTTTATTATAATCTTCCCAAAAATTCCTTGCTTTCTCTATCACATCTAACTCGTGTGTTTGTACATTTTTGTGCGCCATATCTGTTTTTTATTCTCTTTTTGCCAACCACAAAGGGAAGGACTTTTTTTATTTTATTAATCACTGCTTACTCGAAGCCTAATCCATGATAAAAGGATAATCATCTTCTGAATACACATCCTTCAAAACTTCATCATCATCAGGGTAAGGGCTTTCTTCGGCGAATTTCACTGCGTCTTCCACTTCATGTTTTACCCGGTCAGTAATCACTTCAATTTCCTCATCGCTGATTCCAAAATTTTCTTTTAGCTTAACAAGCGTAGTTTCCAAAGGATCTTTAAGCTTATATTCTTCCATCTCTTCTTTAGAACGGTATTTCGCGGGATCACTCATGCTGTGCCCTTTATACCTGTAAGTTTTTATTTCCAGCAAAGTAGGCCCACCCTTTTCCCTTGCTCTTTTTACCGCGCGGGTCACGGCATCATGCACGGTTTCCGGAGTCATTCCATCTACCTGGTCGCCGGGCATCTCGTAGGCATCAGCCAATTTATAGATATCAAGCACGTTGGAAGTACGTTCAACCGAAGTACCCATTGCGTATTGATTATTTTCACATATAAAAACTACAGGAAGTTTCCAAAGCATAGCAAGGTTAAACGTTTCATGCAACATTCCCTGCCTGGCCGCGCCATCTCCAAAAAAACAAAGAGCGACATTATCTGTGCCCCTGTATTGTTCTGCAAATGCAAGTCCGGCGCCGGTTCCAATCTGCGCCCCTACTATTCCCTGTCCGCCAAAAAATTTTTGCTCTACTCCAAAGAAATGCATGCTTCCTCCCTTTCCTCCACTGCATCCCGTAGCCTTTCCATACAATTCGGCCATACACGCTTTGGGGGTTATCCCTTTTGCAATCGCAAGCGCATGATCCCGATAAGCAGTAACAAATGAATCATCAGGAGTGGTGGCGGTCATACATCCGGCTGCTATCGCTTCCTGCCCGATATACAAATGGCAAAAGCCCCGGATTTTTTGCATACCATACATCTGGCCAGCCTTTTCTTCAAAACGGCGCATCAGGAGCATCAGCTCATACCAGTATAGATAAGTTTCTTTAGAAAACTTTGTTGCCAAGATTTTAAATTTTAGGCCGCAAAGATAAGTCAAAAAAGAAAATAATTTGTCCCTGAAAAAACAAAGAAGTTAAATACAAATTGGCGGGTTTTCAGGAAGTTTCCGGTGGTCTTTCCTTCTAATTCAAAAAAGCACCTTTGCAGCGTATACGCTCAATTTCCAGTTTGAAAAGGATTCTACTGAAGTAAAATTCAAAG
This sequence comes from Ginsengibacter sp., assembly GCA_039937595.1. Classification (GTDB taxonomy): domain Bacteria; phylum Bacteroidota; class Bacteroidia; order Chitinophagales; family Chitinophagaceae; genus Ginsengibacter. Next base: position 1,538 of record JBDTGD010000050.1, read on the forward strand.
TGATTATAACTTTAAATATAATGACGGGGAAATTTTGAAATCACTCAAAATTAAAAAAAAGGATTATTTGTTTGCCCTCTGGCAGGTAAGTTGGTTTACCCCACAACCCACGCAAGGCACAGATTTTCAAAAAACTTAAATTTTATTTTTAGATCAACTGTGGTTTCTTTTATAAAATATGCGTCAATAAACCCAAGATCGTTCTCAAAATGCAATTCGTTGAGGCTCATATTATTTTTAAAACTTAGCGCACCTTTCCCATACCACTTATAAATGGCTTCTTTTGCGCTCCAGAAAAGAGTCAGAATTTGAAAGCTTGTAGTTTCCAGTCCGGCATTTGTAGTTGTAGAAAGTTTCAGCTCAGATGCTCTCAAAAATTTCTCTTTTACCAATTCAATTTTTGGTGTTACCAGTTCCACATCAATGCCGGCCAGTTTATCCGGGCTAATAATTGCTGCGGCATAATCACCGCAATGGGATATGGAAAAATGAATTTTGCCATTGCTTAAAAGAGGCTTTTTTGAAGCCGCAATTTCTATCAGATGTAATGGGAAACCGGGGTCTAATATCTGTAATAAATAACGGCCCGCAAGATGTTGCAGCCTTTTATGAGGGTGCGTAATTTCTTTTTGAATGGTTACTTTTTCTAAAAAAAACTCCTCGTCTTCTGTTATGTGCCAAACCGCCAGTTTGGTGGTATCGTTGATATTATGTTGATAAAACAAAGGCATTCAGTAAAAATTTCCCGTTTTTTTGGAGTTCGTTTAATTATTTTGCAAGTGTAAAAATAAATGCAAATAAATGATTTTATCCGACAAGAGAATTTTGGAAGAAATAGAAAAGAAAACTATCATCATAAAACCATACCATCGTGAAAAATTAGGAAGCAATAGTTACGATGTTCACCTGGGGAAAAATCTTGCTGTTTATAAAGACAAAATCCTGGATGCCAAAAAGCACAACGAAATAGAACATTTTGACATCCCGGAAGAAGGTTTTGTTTTGCAACCCAATCAGTTGTATCTCGGCGTTACGTTGGAATATACTGAAACTCATGCACATGTCCCCTTCCTGGAAGGAAAATCATCTACAGGACGCTTGGGCATTGATATACATGCTACTGCCGGCAAAGGCGATGTAGGATTTTGCGGCCACTGGACTTTAGAAATTTCATGTAAAATCCCGGTAAGAATATATGCGGGCATGCCAATTGGCCAACTAATTTATTTTCCCGTTGAAGGAGAAGTGGAAGTAAAATACGACTCAAAGAAAAATGCAAAATATAGCCACCAGCCTGATAAGCCGGTGGAAAGTATGATGTGGAAAAACAGTTTTTAATACTGCTTGTTGACTGATAAAATGTGGGGCACTGACGGAAATTGTCTTTGATAAAGGACAGTCCTTTTTACGATTCTTTTTTAGATACCTAACAGTTCGTCTATTATACCGAATTATCTAAAAATTCGTCTATTTATACGAATCATAAAATAATTTGGTATCCCGTTTATTTGTTGGTTTACTATATTATTTAAAAGCGTAGGGACAGGTCGCGACCTGTCCGCGAAAAATATATCACAAAGGACAGGTCCCGACCTGTCCCTACAACCTAATATTGATCGCCGCCATAAAATTGGTGCCAGCCATTGGAAAATAATAATTTTCCACAGCAAGATTGCCACCGGAAATATAATTGTAAGTGTATCCGCTGGATTCATACAGATTGTTGAATACATTATTTACCTGGAACACAAAATTCACTTCCTTCAATATTTTTTTCAGAATTGTATAGGAGAATCTCACATTCTCTACAAAATAAGGCGACACACTTCTGCTAACATGAGATGTATTGTCCAAAAATTGTCGCCCCACATATTTTGATTGAAAACTAATTTCTCCATTCTTCAGCGGAACTAGATTGATACTTGCTGCACCTACGATATCCGGCGAAAAAGAAATATCGGAATTGTGATAAATATTTTCCTTTTGTGATCCGTTATCGTAATCATCGATGTACTCAGTGAATTCTTTTATTTTATTTTTACTGAAGGAAATATTTCCCGAAAGATTGATCCACCTGCTCAAAACCGCGGCGCCCTGCAATTCAATCCCTGCGCGGTAACTTTCAGGTGTGTTCGTTCTCGTATAAGCGCCCACATCATTTATTTTTCCGGTATTTACCAACTGATTGTGATAATACATATAGTAAAAGGTAGCGCCATAACTATACTTCGCTTCTCTTTTTCCCATCCCTAATTCCAAATCATATAACACTTCCGGTTTGGGAATTTGAGTGACGCCGGCCTCAAAGTCATCGCGGTTGGGCTCTTTGGAAGCAACAGAAAAGGAAAGATAAACCTGGTAATTATTTTTGTTATAAGAGATACCTGCTTTTGGATTAAAGAAAGCATATTTTTCATCAATCATAATTCCCGGATTATCATCAAATCCATCGATCTTATATTTTATAAAATGCCCTTGTACATCCATGAATGCGGTAAGATTGGCTCCCAGCGATTGCATCAGTTTCGCATACAAGTTCAAATCACTCTTGTATGCAGGCGCGTTAAAATATTTGTAATTACCAGGAAAACCTTGCTGCGCCCATGTTACAATATCATAATGCTTCCCATCATATTGCGTAAGGCCTCCTCCAACTGTTATCTGCGTTTTGTGTTTATGATATTGCACAGAGAACAGGGAACCATAAAAATAATTGTTCAGCCAGAGCCTCCTAATCAAATCAGTAGAGGTGACAGTATCTGTTCCGTTAATAATATTCGGAAGATAATAATCCGCGAAAGACTGATCAGCTTTATATTCCTCATAATATCCTTTTCCCCTCGAGAGAAAAGCATCAACGTTATAGCTTATTGTATTATTTATTTTGTGATTATAGAAAAGCTGGTAATGCGTTTGAATATAATTGTCGGTTTCGTTTGCATAGGGTGTTCCCGGCTTTTCAGTGCCGGAAGAATTGTAAGTACGGTCACTATCAAGATAGGCCTGAGGAACGCCATTCCATGCCTGGTACGTTTTTTCTTTTCCGCTGAT
>JBDTGD010000051.1:0-22121 GCA_039937595.1 Ginsengibacter sp.
TGGGTTGCCATATCATTGATCCGGCATTTAAAACAGTCGGCTTGGGATATCCATCAGAGGTAGAGTGCAGCGTGGTTAATTTATATGAAGAAATGTGGAATGCGTCTTATCATCCTGACAGTTTCCCGGCCGCTTCCAAATTAAAATTGAAATTTCCGGGCCAAGCAGGTAAACCCGATGTGTTTTTACATTGGATGGATGGAGGTATTATGCCGGATCGGCCAGAAGAATTAGGACCCGATGATGCTATGGGCGATTGGGGTGGAGGCGCTATAATAGTAGGTACAAAGGGCAAATTAATGTGCAGCACTTATGGCGCCAACCCTTTGTTATTGCCCCTTTCTCGTAATAAAACTAATACAGTAAAAGAAACAATTGCCCGTGTGCCTGAAGGGCATTATGTGCAATGGGTTAATGCCTGCATAGCCGGGTATGGAAAAAAAGAACTCAGTTCTCCTTTTGATTATGCAGGCCCTTTAACTGAAACTATTTTAATGGGCAACCTGGCTTTACAAGCATGGAATATCAAAGATGCTAAAGGCAATTTTAGTGGGAGAAAAAAGTTACTGTGGGATGCAAAAAATATGAAGATTATCAACTTTGATGAAGCCAACCGGTTTGTAAAGCGAGAGTATAAAAACGGGTACACATTAGATATCTAACCTAACCCGGTAAGGTTTTCTATTGTTTTGAACAATGCAGGTATAAGTCTGGTCGGTTGGAAGACTTGCGAAAAACACAGGTATGGGCTACCAATATTCTCTTTTTTTTATGTAAATCTCGGGGTAGTCTGTTTATCGGATCTAAATTGCAAACCAAACACAAATTATTAAATAACAAGTACAATGATCAAGCAAAAATTTTTTCGAATTAAAACGCCATTTATATTCTTACCATTTTTTATTATGGCGAATGTCATACAAGCGCAGACTACAGCTTCTGAGATGACGCCGGAGATGACAGAGTTCTATGAGCCGGTACCCGCTATAGTTACGCCAGGCGAGCCAACGGCCAATGCTTTCCTAACGGCACCTTCAGATGCTATTGTTTTATTTGATGGAAAAGATCTTTCTAAATGGAAAGGTAAGGATGGTGGTGCAGCCAAATGGGATGTAAAGAATGGTGTGTTTACAGTAAAAAAAGGCACTGGCGACATTAGCACTGTAGAGGAATTCAACGATTTTCAACTACACATTGAATGGTCTGCACCTGCAAACATAACAGGATCCGGCCAGGCAAGAGGTAACAGCGGTATCTTTCTACAGGGTATTTATGAACTTCAGGTGTTGGACAATTATAATAACAAGACTTATGTAAATGGCCAGGCAGGCAGCATCTACAAACAAACAGCACCGCTTAAAAATCCCTTGCGCCCTCCAGGCGATTGGAACGTGTATGATGTAATCTACACAGCGCCCCGTTTTAAGGAAGACAGTACGTTATTTTCACCAGCTCGTGTAACCGTAATTATCAATGGCGTTTTGGTGCAAAACAATACAACTATTACCGGCAATACACCCTATATTGGTTTACCAAAATATCATTTTCATAAGAAAGGCCCTATCAAGTTACAGGATCATGGAGATCCGAGTGAACCATTAAGTTTTCGCAATATTTGGATTAGGCAACTATAGATCTTTCTTGAATTGTGTTCAATGAACATCAAACGAATCATACAACAGAAAGCAATAACGCTAACATCGGAGTGCTTTTTGATAAAATGATGTTCCATTTAATTCTTTTTAACTCCTATGAGTTAAATTAATCATGTAGTAAAAGTTTAACCAAACGCATAGGAGCCTGCTCTCTTATTCATTTGCTGTTAGAGAAATAAAACATAATCATCCACTTTTATAAAATTATCATTAAAACCGCAAACATTTTGCACATTAAAAATTCATTTATTGATAGTGTTCAAAACGCTTATAAAAAATTATCGCCTTATCCAATTGGCAAGAATGGGAACCTGTTAGAATGGCCGCACGATTGGCGTTCAACTGACCCGGTGCATCGTCATTTATCACACATGTACGCAGTGTTTCCCGGCTCAGAAATTTCGCCCTTGACTACCCCCACAATTAGCAGATGCTGCAAAGAAAGCATTAACATTAAGATTAAAAACAAATGGCAGTTGGGGTTTTGCATGGAAGGTTGCATGCTGGACAAGATTAGATGAAGGTGACAGTGCCTTCCAAACATTACGATATCAATTGAATTATGTTGATGCTAAAAGTAAATGGTCCCTGAATAATAATTTGGGTTTATATCCAAATTTATTCAACAGCGAAGTGCCGGGTGTTATTCTAAATGGAAATACATTCATCACAGCAGCAATTACAGAAATGTTATTGCAATCGCAAACAGGCATTATTGATCTGCTGCCTGCATTGCCAACTGAATTTAAACAAGGTTCTGTAAAGGGGCTTTGTGCAAGAGGAGGTTTTGTTGTTGATATTGACTGGAAGAACCATCAATTGGCAACAGCGGTATTGCATGCCAGGCAAAGTCATCATGTAAAATCAAATTACAACCTCATTATAAAATATATTTGAATGATAAATCCATCGCATTGCATGATGAAGGCAATAATATTTATTCATTCAATGAGATGAAAGGAAATATTTATTTAATACAAAAGCTAAGTAATTACTAATTCAGAGAACTATGAAAACATTTTTTATACATCAATATTCACATTCATGAAAAAAATTCTCCTGCTTTCTTTAATAATCATTATCACCCAACAAAGCTTTGCTCAATTCAGCATCAGCGATAATCATCGCTATCTTCTAAAAGACGGAAAACCGTTTTACTGGCTGGGAGATACCGGCTGGGAATTGTTTCATCGCTTAACAAAAGAAGAAGCCAATCAATATCTCAAGCGAAGGAGTGAACAGGGTTTTACAGTGATACAAGCGGTTGTACTTGCTGAATTGGATGGCCTGCATACGCCCAATGCTAACGGCGATAAACCATTGATTGATGATGACCCAACCAAACCAAACGAAGCCTATTTTAAAAATGTTGATTACGTAATTGACAAGGCAAATGAATATCATTTAAATATTGGGTTGTTGCCTACCTGGGGTGATAAAATTTATAAAAATACATGGGGCAAAGGGCCTGAAATTTTCAATACTAAAAATGCAAAGATTTACGGGAAGTGGATTGGAAATCGTTATAAAGACAAAACAAATATTATATGGGTTTTGGGTGGCGACAGGAATCTGCGTGATAAAAATGATGTTGCTATCTGGAATGCAATGGGTAAAGGAATTATGGAAGGAACAAATAATAAAGCCATAATTACTTTCCATCCGCAGCCATGCGATTCAGGCTCTGCCACATGGTTTCATCACGAAACATGGCTTGCATTCAATATGTTTCAAAACGGCCATTGCAGGGATAATGATGTATATGATAAAATTCAGCTTGCGTATAACATGCAGCCAACAAAACCTGTAATTGATGGCGAGTCATTGTATGAAGACATTCCTGTTTGCTTTAACGCAAAAGATTTGGGATTAAGCAGCGCTTACGATGTAAGAAAGTATGCCTGGCTCGATGTATTTGCAGGGGCATTTGGCAATACGTATGGTTGTAATGATATATGGCAAATGTATTCGCCAAAACACGAAGCGATAATCGATGCGCATTTATATTGGTATCAGGCAATGGATTTGCCGGGCGCCAATCAAATGAAATATGTAAGAAGATTAATGGAATCGCATCCTATGCTGGAAAGAGTTCCTGACCAAACATTGATAGAAGAAAATGATTTGGCTCCTTCAGAAAGGATACAGGCAACTCGTGGTAGTGATTATGCTTTTATTTATACTTCAGAAGGAAAACCTTTTACTGTTATTTTAAATAAAATTTCAGGTTCAACATTGCATGCATATTGGTACAATCCACGTGATGGAAAATCAACAGAAGTTGGAAATATTCAAAACTTAGGAACAAAAAAGTTTACTCCGCCATCATCTGGTTATGGACAAGATTGGGTATTGGTTTTGGATGATGCAGTGAAATATAAACATGTTCCGTAATCAGTAGCTAATTTTTTAAGTCTTTATAACTTATCAGTTGTATGCGTTTCTGCCGAATAGCTTTGTTCACTTCGTTGCTTGTGAACAAATCAACAACACCTTGCCTGTCTTCAGCAACATCTTCATAACCGATATGATGCACAGCCTGCAACTCCGACGAATTAATAGCAGGATGGTCAACAAATAAATAGGTTTTACCAGGCTTCAATGTATCAAGCATGGCGATGAAACTTTTTATTTTTTCCGCGCTTGTTGTATGTGCTCCATTATAACCAACATCAATAACATTATAATCATCCGGTTCAATATCTATATTGTATTCTTTGGCTAATTTTTTTGCCAGCGCACGTACAGATTTATCCATATCTGTACAACCCATGTGTGAAGAAATATGGCTGATGCGCGGAATATTTTTTATTGCCGTTTCAATCTGAGCACGCCATTCTTTTTCTATATCTGATAATTTCCATTTATGCGCTAATAAATTTCTGTTGGGGTAATTTTTATTCGCCCATATCATCGGATAAAAATATCCATCTGAGTCTTTAAGACTTTTGCAATCAGTAAGCGGACGCCACTTTACATTATCCCATTCACTCGTCAATGTAAGATGTATGCCCACATCAACGCCCGGATTTTCTTTCAGCATCTCGACCGCTTCAGGAAACCATGGTGATGGCACTATTACTTCAATTGATTTTTCAATACCATTTTTGTATGACTCAATCAAACCAAGATTACCGGCGTGTGTAAAACCCATATCATCTCCACGAATAATTAAACGTGTAGGCTTTGCTTGTGCAAGAAGCAAATTAGTAGTTAAAGTAAAAGTGATTAATACAGATACTATTTTCTTCATTGCGGGGTATTTAAAAATTTGTAGTTCTTTTTTCATTTTTATTATTGATAATATCCACTGATTTTATCTGTTCAGTGATTGGAATAAATTGCGCCGATTGCGATAAAAAAGAATCACCATGATACACCTCTTCTTTTCTTGTCTTGCCATTTTTTAAATGAATAAAAATTACTTTGTCATTCGTGCGCAACGGAATATTTTGCAATGGAGATTTCTTTTGCTCAAATAATTCAAGGGGGCCACGGTTTTGTGAGGCCGCAATTAAATAATGATTATCAGCACCTCTTAATTTCACAAGAGCTTTCGCATTACCGGGAATATAAATACCACTTTGTAAAATAGTTTGAGGAACAAAATTTCCTTTACCATCTCCCAATAAGAGGAGCCCGTTCATTGCATCATACCTTCCGTCTCTTACTTCATTTCCAAAATCATTTCCACAAAGTAATACATCAAGGTTTCCGTCATTATTAAAATCGTCCACAATCATTCCATACACTGGTGCCATTTGTGCCATGGCAGGCAAAGGATGCATTTTAAATTTACCGTTGCCAAGATTTTCAATATAACAGGTTTTGAAATTAGTTGCCTGTAAGTGCAAAGCTCCTGCTACGTCATTGTCTGAAAAAATATCATGAATATCTGCCCGGGCAAACTGCTTATAAGTAGGGAATTTTTTCTTAAGCAATGGAAGTTGTTTTATTATATCATCCCTGGAAAATGCTGGAAATTCTTTTTTTTCTCCACCCTCCTTATCTTTTAAGAAAACCGTGGTAATATCATCAATCGTTCCGTTCTTATCAAAATCATCCGCATAAGTATTTACAGGAAATTGGGTAGAGGCCTGGAAGAAAGAGTTCTCTCCCAGGTTGCCAATGATGTAATCAATGTCTCCATCATTATCAAAATCCCCGGCAACAATACTGTTCCACCAACCAGTCTCACTTTGGAGGCCGGTTGAAGCGGTTACATTTACTAATTTGCCATGTTCGTTTTTAAAAAATGTTGGCGGCATCCATTCTCCCACAACAATTAAATCCATCCATCCATCATTATCAAAATCTGTCCATATTGCATCAGAAACAAGTCCAATATTTTTTAAACCTGGTGCTACTTCATTTGTAATATCAGTAAATTTTATTTTTCCAGGCTTAGAATCATTCCTATATAAAAAAGAACTTACGGGCAACGGATATTTTCCAGGCAATACTCTTCCGCCAATAAACAAATCAAGGTCGCCATCATTATCAAAATCGGTAGCTTTTATGCAACTCTTACTTGTGAAGTTTATTGGCAGTGCGGCGGTATCAATTTTAAAATTTCCTTTCCCATCATTTACAAAAAACTGGTCCTGATAATTTCTTGTTTGTGGTGGCGACTCATTACTTCCGCTTGCGCAATACAAATCCTCATCGCCATCCCCATCTGCATCAAATAAAAGCAAACCCATATTTTCAGGTTTGCGAATTTTATCATTCGAAATAAAATTTAATTCTTTTGATTTGAATGTTCCATCCCGCTGCTGTAGAAGAAACTGGCCGCTATAATCGCCGGTGCCACCAATAAAAATATCATCCAAACCATTCCCGTCAACATCAGCAATAGCCAAACCTGGGCCATACTGGGAAAGTTTATGCGGCAACAATTTTTCATCATTGAAATCAACAAAATTCATTTCGTGATGTGTATAATTTATATTTGATTTCGCCGTGATGTTGGTGAACAATGCGCGCTGCGCATTTGGCTGAGTATATTGCGCTGGCAAGTTTGCATTTTTGATATTTACTTTCAATAACTGGTTTGCTTTTACATTATACAAAACTTGCTTTTTGTTGGTCCATTCAATAATAACCGAATCAATAATTGCAATTTTATTTAAACCAAAAAATGCTTTTGTATCAACGGTTGAAAGATAGCCGCGATAAGGAGAGTTTTCATAGTTCTGCATTTTACCATGATCATAATAAATTGTTGCTATGGCACCCAAGCCAAACAAATTTTTGTTGCCGCCATTAAATTGTATTTCGAGATAATTTTTATTAATCTTATTTTTTGAATTGGTTGTATTCTCATACACGAAGGCTTTATCGTTTATGTTGTTGACAACATAATCCAAGTCACCATCATTATCCAAGTCAACATATACAGCGCCGTTTGAAAATGAGAGATCATTCATCCCCCACTGCTGCGTAACATCTTCAAATTTTAAATTACCCATATTTTTAAAAGCATAGTTTGAAACTTTTATTTTCGGTATCTGATCAATGATTTCTTTTTTTGATGCATGTGCAGCTGCATTGCTTTGGTATGCAACAAAATCATGATCTGTAACATCACGTGGGTAACCGTTTGTAATGATTAAATCTTTAAATCCGTCATTATCAAAATCCGCAAGTGAAGGATTCCAGCTCCAGTCTGTCTGCGCAACTCCCGCATAGAAACTTATATCGGCAAAAATTGGATTAGTTATCGAATCATTGCCTGCAACAGCATTGCCTAAATTCAACTGCAACGTGTTACGCACATATTGTAATTCCAAACCTTCATTCAGCATATTTTGTTCAATAAAATAATTATTACCGCCCATATTTTTTTGTTTGCGATAATTATCTTCGGGATACATGTCCAGCGCAACCACATCAGGCAAACCGTCATTATTAATGTCGGCAATATCGTTACCCATTGCATTTTGCGACGTGTGTTTGAAATATTTCTTTATCTTATCTGTAAAAGTCCCGTTTTGGTTGTTGATGTAGAGATGATCGCTGCCATAAAAATCATTGGTCACATAGACATCTTTCCAGCCATCATTATTAATGTCAACGATAGCAATGCCTAAACCAAAACCATGTTCATTAATGCCGGCTTGTTTTGACACATCAGTAAACACAGGATGCTTTAAAACAGGATCCCAATCGTTACGATAAAGCTTGTCAACATCTTCATCAGAATTTTTTATTTTGTTTGCATTGAATGAAAAGCTTTCGCGTTTTGCAAGCTTTGTTGTTACGAGATACATATCAAGATCACCATCATTATCATAATCAAAAAATGCAGCATGAACGCTCCAACTTGTATCAGCCAAACCATATTCTGCAGCCATCTCTTTAAAAACAGGCACACCATCTTTATTTAATCCTTGGTTTACATACAATAAATTTTTCCTTAGCTGCGGATTACTTTTAATTGAAGTGCAGACATAAATATCTTCAAGCCCGTCATTATTTATATCAACTACGGAAGCCGAATTGCACCATTCACCTTCACCATCAACCTTTGCTATTGATGTAACATCTTTAAACTTCATGTTACCTTCATTCAGATACAATTTATTTGATGTTGTGCTGGCAGTAAAATATAAATCGGGCAATCCATCGTTGTTAAAATCGCCCACAGCAACGCCACCGCCGTTGTATAAGAATTCAAGATCAAGCGGGTTAATGGAATCGTTCTCTGCGATTCGGTTATTGAAATCAATACCTGTTTGGGAAGATGATAATTTTATAAAAAGAGTATGCGGAGATTTGCACCCAAATAAAAATAATAAAACAATAATAATAGCTATTCCTTTCATTATTTATTTGATGAATATTAAGAATTTGGGTTAAGTTTTTTAGTGTCAAATTGTATGAGGTCTTTAAACTTTTCCCATTTTTACGAATGTCTTGCAGCGATTTGGCCATCGTTATTATCCCGCCTATTCGAATGTTTTACTTTCCTTTCAATCGAAGTTAGTTTCAAAAAAATGATTGTCAATGAATATCATTTACATGTCTCAAAAAAATCCTTTTTTTTCATTACGCATTTAAGAAGATGATATCTTTTATTTAAGTCATTATCAGCTCTTTTTTATGATACCTTGAACCAATCGAAAAGCAAAATAAAAATATTTGAATTAATCATATATTCCATGCCGTACTGTGCTGTTCAGTTTTAAAGATACCATTTTATAGTAAAGCAACATAAAAGCGAAAAGCCTATTTTGATAAGGCTTTTAATTGCGAAAGCCTTATCCTGGCATCTCAGTACGGAAGCCAAGGTCAAAGGGAGTCACCAGAGCCACGCTATGGATGACTGAATAGAAATCTTCAACAAACTTTCGGTTCCTGTGAGATTAATTATCCCTAACAATTAATACAGCATCAATTTTTTTTGACAAAGAAATAATTCACTTTCCAGTGAAATGTAAATTAGATGTTGAGTACGCGAGCAGAGAGAATAGAGCAGGTTCTATGCACGAGTGGTTGCATGTTTTACTCCACCATAAATTCTCCTTTCAATCTTTCGTCTGCTGATAAAGGCCCTACAAAGAAATCTATCCTTCCCTTCTCAAGAACAAAAGCATGCTTATCCACATCCCAGTATCTTAGGTCGTTTGCATCTACCTGAAGTGTTACCGTCACTGTTTGGCCTTAGGTACAAAAACACGTTTAAATGCTTTGAGCGCAATCTTTGGGCGTTCTACTTTTGAATCAGGGAAACTGGCATAAAGCTGCGCGACTTCATCGCTACTGAAATCTCCCGTATTTTTTAATTGAAATTGTACATTAACGATCTTTCCTGCTTTTAAAATATTGCTATCGGTTGTCAGGTTTTCGTAATCAAAAGTGGTATAGGTAAGGCCGTATCCAAAAGGGAACAGAGGCGCATGTTTATCGTACAAGTAAGTATGACCGTGCCGGATATCATAATCAAGTATCGGCGGCAAATCATCAATAGACTTAGACCATGTTTGAACTAATCTGCCGGCAGGGCTTACCTTTCCAAAAATCACATCCGCCAGGCCGTTGCCCAGTTCCTGGCTGGATTGGGAAATGCGGAGAATAGCAGGCACATTATCTTTTGACCAGTTGATAGCATAAGGAAAACTGGCCACCATCACCAGTACCGTTTTAGGATTGGCAGCCCTTACTAATTTCACCAGGTCTTCCCGTTCCAGCGAAATGGATTGCCTGTCCACTTCCTCTCGTCCGTTGCTGGCCACGTTGCACTTGCCCCATGAAAGTCCATTGCACAAAGGATCGTTACCTACGCACACGATGGCCACATCTGCTTTACTTGCCGCAATCACTGCGGAATCGGCTTTGTTGCTTTGGGCGTAAAAAATTTCTACATCACTACCCAAGGCATTTTTTATTCCTTGTAGTGCGGAAACCTTGTAGGGTGGCGTACCGGAATACCAATCTGAAATTACTTTATCGGCACTTGGCCCAATTACGGCGATGGACTTGATTTTCTTTTTATCGAGGGGTAACAAATGGTTTTCGTTTTTCAATAAAACCACCGATTCGGCTGTCGCTTTTCTCACCAGTGCATGGGCTTTATCTGTTGTCCAGGGATCGGTAGAATCTGTAATGCCGATTCTTGAATAAGGGTTTGCATCGGAGCTGTCAAACAAACCCAGTTTCAGCCACACCCGCAAATCCCCCTTGATGGCGCTGTCTAATTCATTTTCAGAAACAAGGCCTTTTTGAATGGCATTTTTTAAAGGTTCTTTATAATCATCAAGGAACATTGTAATCCCCGCCTTAATGCATCCGGCAGCGGCAGTTTCCAGGTCTGGGTAATAATGATGGTCCGTTACCAGTTTGCGAAAGGCTCCGCCGTCTGTAGCGATGATTCCGTCTTGCCCCCATTCATCTACCGTTACGGATTTCAGCACGGGATTCACGGCGCACGGAATGCCGTTGTAACTATTGTACGCTGTCATAAAAGCCCGTGAACCGCCTACTGTAACGCCTTTATAAAAAGGATAAGAATAGTATTCACGAAATAATCTTTCATCAAAATTGGAAGAATTGGTATAGCGATTATTTTCGTTGCTGTTGGCCAGAAAATGTTTCATCAGCGAAGCCGTTTTCCAGTATTTGGTATCGTTGCCTTGTAATCCTTTTACAAAAGCCACCACGAGCGTGGAAGTTAAAAAAGGATCTTCTCCATAGCATTCTTCTGTTCTTCCCCAACGAATATCGCGACCGAGGTCGGCGTTGGGCGCTAAAGTAATCAGGCCGCCGCTCAGGTATTTGGGGCTTTGGGTAAGGTAACGGTCCTCATAAGCTTCCTGCGCGGCAATTTGTTGTAACAGTGCCGGGTCCCACATTTCAGCCAATCCTATTGCCTGCGGAAAGGTTGTGGTAGGCGCTTCGCCTTTTCCTTTCACCGCCCAGTTGGCAGGGCCACTCAAAGCCACACCATGCAATCCTTCTATGATGCGATGTTCTTTGATACCGAGCCGCGGCACGGCCGGCCGGGTTGACATGCAATTAATTTTCTCGTCCAGCGTCATCAGGGAAATCAAATTGTCTAATCGCTTTTCATCGCTAAGACGAGTATCCTGGAATGGATATTTTTGGGCATGTAAGCTCAGCGTTATTAGCGCAAAAAATAAACACAAAAACTTTTATTCATTTCCTGGCATTTAGTGGGAACACAAAGTAGTAAAAATCAGGCAACAGCTTGTGTAGTTTGGTAAGGATAACAGCAGAAGGCCAGACTTTGCATTTAGACGATCTGATTTTTTTTGTCATCAAAATCTTAGGACACCCTACGGGAAAAGAAGAATATTTCATACGCTTATGGGACATGCCGATTATTCCGTAGAAGGTGTGGGATTTATCACATGCCTGCAAAGAGGCGCTGAGTGGGCCGCGACTGGAAAGGTAACACAGAAAATACCGAAGGATTCTCCAACTGCAGATAAGTCAAGTTCAAGAGAATTTCACAAATAATGAATTGATTTTTTTGACGAAGTGTTTACCGTTGTAATGGTCCTGCAACAACCTCTTTTCCTTCCAAATGAACGGAGAGAAACTTTATAGAAATTCGAGGAAATAGTTCTCAAAAATAAACTTTGATAAACTTTACGCAAATGCTTTATCTCCTTTTTTATAAGGAAGATCGCCGTTGAATCTACCGGGTGTTTCTACATAACGCATGGCCTGCGTGCACCCGATCTCCGAAGTAAAATAACCAAGCAAAGTAAGCTCTTTCATCATTCGAAAATAATAATCAGGATTTTCACGATTCTTATTTGCTAAAGGATCGGAACCGGTAAAATTCTGTTGAATTTTCATTTGGGTTCTTTGGTCTGGAGTCAACGAATTGACATATTTATTGATTTTCTGATTATAGTCTTTTACTTTTTTATCAAGATCTACCAACAGATCATGCCGTTGCTGTGGAGTGCTTTCTATAAATAATTTGCCATTTTTATCTTTGGATGCTTCATTGATTTTGACTAAACCTTCGTGAAATATTTTCTGATCAAGTGCTTCATAGCAATCATTTACCATCACGGTCATAAATTGCCCCACCTTTGCCGCTTTTGCCCCTGGCGATTTTGTGGTAGGTAAAATGGTATCGGCAATTTCATTTAGCAATAAAATATCCGCATCCGTAAAAATCATTGAAACACCTGTTTTACTTTTACATCCTGATAAAAAAGCGGTTCCGCCCACTATAGTTCCTCCGACAAGGACTGAGATGTATTGTACAGCTTCTCTTCTTTTCATAATTATGTGGTTTTAAAATTAAGTTCAAATTCTTTTCGATATTCTCGTTTTACATATTGGTTTGCCGACACTATCATTAGAAATTCCCTTTTTTCAATTCATTCACAGCGTGATCTGCAGCTCGCGCTGTCATTGCCATATAAGTCAGGGAAGGATTACAGCAATTGGAAGAAACCATACAGGAGCCGTCTGTTACAAAAACGTTCTGAGCGTCCCAAACCTGGTTCCATTTATTCAATACCGAAGTTTTAGCATCCAATCCCATACGGGCAGTACCCATTTCATGAATGCCTCTGCCCATAGTTCCATCACCTTCAAATCCAGAAACATTTTTAACGCCCGCAGTTTCGAGCATTTCTATTGCATCATTTTTCATATCTATCCTCATTTTTCTTTCATTCTCTTTCCATTCTGCATCAAAAGCCAGGACATTCAATCCCCATTTGTCCTTTTTATTTTTATCTAACGTGACTTTGTTTTCATGGTAAGGAAGTATTTCTCCGAAACCGCCAATGCCCATTGTCCATGGCCCTGGTTCTGCAAGCTCATCTTTAAAGTCTCCCCCGATTTGTTGCATTTCAGGAATATTACGGCTCCAGCCTTGCCTGCTGGCACCTCCCTGGTAACCAAAACCTCTTATGTAATCTCTCTTATCGCCAAATAAATTGCGGAAGCGCGGAACGTATATTCCACTGGGAGTGCTGCCATAATAATACTTATCATCGTATCCTTCAACAGTTCCGGATGCACCAACTCCTAAATGATGGTCCATTACATTATGGCCCAGCTCACCACTACTGCTTCCCAATCCATCAGGCCAAATGTCGGTTGCAGAGTTCATAAGGACCCATGCGCTGTTAAATGTAGATGCGTTTAGGAAAATTATTTTTGCAAAATACTGGTAGGTTTTATTGTCCTCAGCATCAAGAATCTCAACTCCTGTTGCTTTTTTGGTGTCTTTGTCATACAAGATTTTTGTAACAATAGACCATGGGCGAACCGTAAGGTTGCCGGTTTTCATCGCTGCCGGAAGCGTGGAAGATTGTGTACTGAAATAGGCGCCGAACGGGCAACCCAGCCAGCATTTATTTCTATACTTACAATTGCTTCTTTCCTGGATAGGCTCTGTGATATTGGCTGTGCGGCCAATAATCATTTGCCGTTTATTATCGTAATGTCGTTTGATTCGGGCAGAAACATCCTTTTCCACGCAATTCATTTCCATTGCCGGCATAAAATAGCTATTAGGCAATTGAGGTAAATTTTCGTAAGATCCGCTGATTCCTGCAAACTTTTCAACATAAGTGTACCAAGGTTCAATATCTTTATAACGGATTGGCCAATCAACAGCAATACCGTCTTTCGCGTTGGCGTCAAAATCATAATCACTCCAGCGATAACTTGCCCTTCCCCATAAAAGAGAGCGTCCGCCAACATGATATCCCCGAAACCAATCGAATCGTTTGACTTCGGTATACGGGCAATCTTTTTCATCAACCCTCCAATCAAGGTTCATTTCATTTAAAGGGTAATCTCTTCGTAAAACAGGGTAATCTTTTATCATTTCCTGTGTGCGGCCTCCGCGGTGAGGAAACTCCCACGGGCCTTTAGTAGCATTCACATAATCTTTTATATGTTCAATGTTTTTCCCTCTTTCGAGCATAATAGTTTTAAGTCCTTTTTCGGTGAGTTCTTTTGCAGCCCATCCGCCGGAAATTCCGGAGCCGATTACAATCGCATCGTAATTGTTTTGTGCCATTTGTTAAATTGTTTTAGATTATATTGTTGAATAGTAAAATGGTTTAATTGTTGGATTGTTGATCAGCTAATCAGGAAACCAGTTAATAGCTAATTTGCACATCGCAAATCTTAATCGCTTAGCTCAATGAGTAAAATCACATCAGCTAAAAATGGTGTTCCTTACTGCCTGGTAATTAAGATTCACTATTTCCCCTATTTCATAATATTCAAGATATTTATAAAATCGCAGGAAGATTGCTTCCCTTTGCCGGAGGTGGTAAGGTTCTTCAACCTGTAGAAATTATGTTATTGTTGGATTGTCCGGTTTCATTTTGAACAAGAATTTCCACTATTGTTCGAGTGCTATTTTCTGTGGATACTAACGTCAAAATTCTCGATCTAATCTTTTTCTTTTTTTTCATGCTACATTTTTGAATAGCTTCAATTAATCAAAAAGCAAAATAAAAATATTTGAATTAATTCTGAATTCCATACGGTACTGTGCTGTTCGGTCTTAATGATGGCATTTTATAGTAAAGCAACATAAAAGCGGAAATCCTATTTTGATAAGGCCCTTAATTGCGAAAGCCTTATCCAGGCATCTTAGTATGGAAGCCACGGTCAAAGGGAGTCACCAGAGCCATGCAATGGATGACTGAATAAAAATCTTCAATAAACCTTCGTTTACTGTGAGATCAATTATCCTTACTTTGTCCTTCGTTATTTTGTGATGGTTCAATTGCTCCTGGCCAAGATGGAGTGGGTACCATCATCAAAATATCGAGTAGCCTCAAAGTAATTCTCCGCATGATTTTATTTATTTAAATAGTTAAGAGCGCCCAACTACAGGCTCAATGAATTGAAGCTCTTCCTGGCTGCGGGGACGTAAAAAATCGAAATCACAACCTTCATTCGCCTGTAGAACTTCCTTAATATAGAGTTTTGGATAACCTCGAATGTGTTTACCTTGGTCAAGTGTTAAGCTTGCCATGCGAGAAATAAGCTCATCATCCTCTATCAATACATTTATTTTTTTTTCTGGAATATTAATTTGTATCATGTCGCCCGTTTTGATGGCAGCCAGCGGCCCGCCTGTGAACGCTTCGGGGCTCACATGCAGAATTACTGTTCCGAAACTTGTGCCACTCATACGAGCATCACTGATACGAACCATATCAGTAACGCCCAACAACTGTAATTTTTTTGGAATAGGAATCATTCCCCATTCAGGCATACCGGGAACACCCTTTGGTCCCGCATTCCGTAAAATCAGAACAGATGAAGGAGTTACGGGCAGATCGGTATCATCAATACGGTCAAGCATATCGGAGTAATTTTCAAACACCACCGCTTTTCCTGTATGAATTAGTAAATCTTTGGACGCGGAGGATACTTTAATGACCGCTCCCTGCGGCGCAAGATTTCCCGTAATAATAGTAATGGAGGGCGCCTCACTCACAGGGTTGGATAAGGGCCGGATTATGTTTTCGTTTATAGCAACAATTCCTTTTATCAATTCATTCAATGATTTTCCCGAGTAAGTTTTTGCCTCCATATTGAGACGGCTACTGAGTTGGCATATTACGCCGGGTATTCCACCGGCCTTATGAAAATCGTCAATAAGAAATTCACCTGAAGGCTGCGTATTAGCAAGGCAGGGAATATTTTTGCCCGCTTCGTTAAATACTACTGGAAAAATATTTTTATTTAAACGGCCTGCAATTGCCGTAAGGTGGATAATGGCATTGGTAGATCCTCCTAAAGCCATCAAAACTTTGACCGCATTATTTATGGCATCATCAGTAAGTATATCGGCGGGCCTGACGTTTTCATAGACCATCTGCACAATTCGCCTCCCTGCTTCTTTCGAGACTTCGCTGCGTTCGGTTGCGTCCACCGGCATTGTACTTGAGCCAAGAGGCATCAAGCCGAGGACTTCTACAAGTCCGTTCATGGTAGATGCGGTGCCCATTGTATTGCAGGAGCCCACTCCACAGCTCAGGCACTTTCCAATTTGCTCCCACTCTGTGTTATTAATTTCTCCCTTTCTAAGAGCATCCCAATACTTCCACAGATCAGTGCCGCTACCCAATCTTTTCCCTTTGTGAACGCCTACTTCTTTTGGTCCCCCATTCAATTGTATAGCTGGAAGGTTGGCACTTACAGCACCCATTAGTAAACCGGGAACTGTCTTATCACAGTTACCCAGCAATACAACACCATCGATTGGATAAGCGCGTAACTGCTCCTCTACTTCCATAGACAACAAATTGCGATATAGCATCGCACTCGGCTTCATCAATTCTTCTCCCAGGGAAATGACTGGAAACTCTAAAGGAATACCGCCTGCATCAATAATTCCCTGCTTAACATCGGCACAAACATTTTTTAAACTTAGGTTGCAATTGTTAAGCTCGGACCACGTGTTGGCAATGCCGATGATCGGCTGTCCATTATACTTTTCCATATCAATACCGGCAGAGCGGAGTGCCCCTCTGTGTAACAACCCCGTTTCATTGGCGCCCCAAAACCATGCATGGCTGCGAAGCGTGAACTTTTCGTCTCTAATATTTTCTTGATTCATAATGGATGTCTGAACGACATAATTAGATCCCGTTAACTATCTTACGCGTTACTTCCAACGTCTTTTCTACATCGCCTTCACTATGCGCATAGCTGATAGATCCTTGCTTGCAAGGTATGGGAATATGATAAATTCCGTTCTCAATCCAGCTCTTGCGTATCCTGATGTCAAGATCAAAAGCATGATTATTCAAAATGTCATGCAAATCAACAGGTGCGTGATCCATAAAATACATGCAATGTGCCGAGGCATTTCGCGACAATGTCATGGTTATTCCTTTTTCAGCAAATATATTCTCAAATCCATTATATAGCATAGTGGCCATCTCCTGAAGGTGATTATATACTGGTCCTTTCTCCAGCATCTCGATAGTAGCAAGGGCTGCTGCTACGTTAATAGGGTGAGCATTATAGGTACCTGCAATCAACACCCGTTTTAAGGGGTCTCTTGAATCGAATAGTTGCATGATGTCATTTCTTCCACCAATTACACCCATTGGATACCCATTTGCGATAGCCTTTCCAAAAACAGAAAGGTCGGGACGAACCTTTGCCAGATGCTGGTACCCTTTAAGGTGGGATCTAAAACCTGTTTTAACTTCATCAAAAATACTTACAGCCCCATATTTTTGGCAGAGATCTATCAGGCCCTGCAAGTAACCATCATGAGGAAGAATGACCCCCACGTTCTGAAGTACAGGTTCTGTTAGTACGCAAGCGACCGGGTAGCGCTTCATTATGTATTCTACTGAATCAAGGTCGTTGTAATTCACAACGTGAATGCATCGTTTTGTCGTGTTTGGAATACCTGCAGAAAGCGGAATAAAAGGATACTCGCCTGGGGAGATTCGTGATCCTAACTGATCAATAGACGGCATCACTGCGCGGCTGACTTCATTGTGCCATCCGTTGTAGCCACCGAGTGTCAACACAATATCGTCTCTTCCAGTGTAAGCTCGGCTGAGACGGATAGCGTGTGCTGTTGCCTCGCTGCCGGTATTCGTGATTTGTACTTTTTCGAGTGAAGGAATCAACATGCAAAGTTTTTTTGCCAGGGATATTTCCAGCTCATTTGTCCCGCTTCCTATCAATGACCTGCTTTCTGCAATTACTTTAAGGACAGCCTTTGATACTGCTTCATGATTATGGCCGAGTATGTGCGGTGCAAAGGCTGCATGATAGTCAATATATTCTTTCCCATCGACATCATATAATTTACTTCCCTTTGCATGGCTGAAAGAAATATTGGGGCTAACCTTCCTATTTAAAGAGACAACGCCTCCTGCTATATAATTATTTGCTTCCTCCAATAGTTGAGAATTTGATAACGATCGATTTGTATTCATTTTAAATTGCTTATTATTGCGTAAGCAAATATAATATTTGTATACAAATAATAGCTATTTTTGTTTATTAATGAAAACAGAATCTCAGGCAAGAAAAGTATATCAGGTGCTAAGACGAAAAATTCTGACGAACGAGTTACTATCAGGAACCCGATTGAAAGAAGATCATTGGGCCAGCCAGACTGGTGTTAGCAGAATAGCCGTACGCGAGGCGTTAACACGGTTGTTTGGCGAAGGCATTGTTAAGTCCGGCGAAAAAGGCGGATATTTTGTAACTGAGCTTAGCCCTGCGGACATTCATGAAATCAAAGAGCTCCGTGAAATTATAGAGATTGGGGCGTTACGCCTCGCGTTTAAAAAAATGTCCAGATCCAACCTTGATACACTTGAAAAAATTTGCAACGATTTTAGTTCGATGGTTGCAGACGGCTATTACGCCGGAGCTTGTGAGGCAGATATTAAGTTCCATGAAACACTAGTGAGTTTTAGCGCCAATCAAAAATTGATTCGGACATATCAATTCAGCCACATCCCGCTTTTTCATCAACATTTAACGAGGAACCTTCAACCACCTGATGATTATAATCTGACCGACAAAGAACATCGGGCCCTGGTAAAAGCACTTCGTGAAAAAAACCTCGCTCTGGCTGAAAAAATCCTTATTCAGCATTTTGAAAGAGGTGAATTTCTTGTTTTAAAATAAGATTTAAAATTTCTTGCTCCGGAGGGAGAAACCCGGTTTTTGACCAGCGAGTTGCCCACCATCTACCACAAAAGTTTGCCCCGTAATAAAACTACTCTCCTCACTGGCTAGAAACAGAAATAAGGCTGCAACTTCATCTACCGTCCCCGGTCGGTCCATGGGAATATATCGATCGGTAAACTCCTTCACAAATGTCGGTGAATCAATAGCCTCCGACATCGGTGTTTGTATATAACCTGGACAAACCACATTCACCCGAATGCCTAAATGCGCCAGTTCCACGGCCATCGTTTTTGTGAGCATGATCACCCCTGCTTTAGAGGCATTGTAATGTGCATAACCAAATTCAGCATCCATTCCGTTCTTGCTGGACATATTGATCACGGCACCACGCTTACGGTCAGCCATACTCCGGCAGACAGCCTGGGAAATAAGGAACATACCAGTGAGATTAACATCCAATACCTCCTTCCATGCAGTTTCGGTTATTTTCAGAAAGGGTATTTCAGAAGCAATGCCCGCATTATTTACAAGAATGTCAACCGGGCGTTCGGCATCTATTGCTGGTATATGCTTGTCGATACTTGACTTATCGCGAATGTCAAACGCATAAATATGAACTTGTTTTGTTAGCTTATCAAGTTCTGCTTTTGCCTGTTGTAGATTACCGCTGTGGTTGTCAATAAGCGAAAGGGCTGCACCCTCCCTCGCAAAATGTGTTGCGATAGCATACCCAATTCCGCGGGCAGCTCCGGTAATTAAAACATGTTTCCCTTCAAAGCGCGCATCCATATTAAAATTTTTTGTAAACAAAATAGTGATATATTTGAAAACACAATAGTTACGCAAATGTCGTCTAAAAACCGAACCTATCTGCTTTTGTTTTGTATTATTTTCTTTAACGTGGGAATCATGTTCTGCATGAACGATATTCTATTTCCCATTTTAAAAGAATATTTCAAGTTAAGCTTTCTGGAAACCACGCTTATTCAAGTGAGCTTTTACGCGGTGTATGTAATATGGCCACTACCCATCGCAAAGTCGGTAGAAAAATATGGTTACAAAAAGAACATATTTGCGTTCCTTATCTTTTGTTTAACTGGTTGTTTACTTTTTATTCCTGCCTTTTATCTTAAATCCTATCCTTTAGTTTTGTTAAGCATTTTTACACTCTCAACCGGCATTACGATTGCCAATGTTGTAGCAAATCCGTATGTCACGCTGCTGGGAGACCCCGCCAAATCACACATGCGCCTGAATTTGGTACAAGCTATGAGCCGGGTTGGTTATGCCATTACGCCGATCTTCGCAAGTTCAATTATTTATTTAACATCCGCCACGGAGCCATCTTTTCACTTTCCATACCTGGTGCTATCAGTCATGTTGTTGGTAACCATAGGCGTGCTGTTTGCCGGAAATATTCCCGATATAAAAACAACCCAATCGTCCAAAATAACGCTGATAACGATAGTTCGGGAAGCTAAATTTCATAGAAGATTATTGTTTGGAGTCGTTACCTTATTCTTCTATATGGGAGTTGAATCTTGCACTGCAGGTTTCTATATTAGTTACTTTTTAGAAAAATCATATAGCCAAGCACAAGCTGCAACCGGATTGACGTTATACTATGTGCTTGCAGCTTCATTTGCGTTGTTAGGAGCATACCTGCTAACTAGATTTTCCGCCGGAAAAATACTGACTTTTTTTGGAATCGGTATGGCGATTTGCTTAGTTCTTACCATGTTGTCTCTTCCTCATGTAAGTGTAGTTGCGTTAACATTGGCTGGTGGATTTCTCTCTGTGATGTTTCCAACCATTTTTAGCCTCTCTATCGAAGGCGTTGGCTCATTTACCGAAAAAGGTTCGGTGCTTTTAAACTTCGCGATTGTTGGCGGGGCGATATTTCCACCCCTTCAAGGCTTGATCGCCGATTCGTTTGGTATATCCGTATCTTATGTGGTACCCTTGACCTGTTCGATGGTGGTAATCGCGTTTGGTTACCTGACTTACATGAAAAAATAAATTAGCCAATTTATACCAAGGTCTCAAAGTAATTATATAATCCATACTGGATTTTTGTTTGGGTATTTAAGGAAAGAAAAACCTCGAAATGGTATAAGAAAAGCACGAAACGATGTATATCATGGGAAAAGAGGATATTCCTCGATAGGAAATAATTCGCTCCATTCGTTCTTAGCCATCTGGATCTTATTTCTGTATTTACTGATCACTCTTTTTTTCGCGATAATCTTATTTTGCATGTTCCGGATTGCTGTTTCCGCAGGAGGTAAATAATCATAACTACCTGTCATCAGGTCAACACGGTGTTTAGGATGATGTACCTTATAAAGCGCCGCCCTGTAATCGAAATACCATTTCCATTTCATGAATAGTTCAAAAGGAAAATCTTTATTGTGATAAACGCAAGGATTTCCACCGGCAGAAGGGTTTGCGTCTATTTTTACGTAAAATCTTTTTTCTGATACGTGCATTCTTTTTAATTTATAAGTGTGCAATTATCATTTATGTAAAACACGTCAAAGCTTCCCAAAGTATATTCAACCCAAACAGCGGTTTTAGGCGTATCATTAATATATTCTCTAAGGCCATTATAAATACCGCCAATCCGATAATTACCTCTAAAATCGGCTTCTAAATCCGTTATTTTGATTCGGACATCCTCAAATTCCTGTCTTAGTGAACTGTCATCATACCCGAGGATATAGGCGATCGTTTCAACAAATTCGTCCGGCATTTCCTCTACAAGTTCTCTAACGTCTCCGATTAATCGTTCTGTCAACTCCTTGCTCTCCTCCACCTTTTTAATTATCGCGGCTTTACTCGTATGATAAATGTAATATTCAGTGCCATCGCATATATAGCCATCGTTGCGTATCTGAAGGATGATATTTCCATCAGTTTCAACACGTATATTGTAAGTGTGCGTGTGAGATACTTCTTTCGGAACTAAACCCTCCGTCGGGCATACATACACTGTTTTAATAAAAGAGGCCATGATTCTAAGTTTAAATGATTAATGTAAATAGTCGCAGTTGAATCCGCATTCAGATAAAAATTCCTCAATTTCTGCTGGAACAGAAAACACGCCATCGTATTCTGTAATCACTTTTCTATAGGGACATGATTCATCAATCCATATTCCGATATTGATTGTTTCATCCAGTTCAGGCACATCCCACTCCACACTATATACAGTCTCTGAGTGCTGAAATAGTTCAAGGGTGCAATCATGCTTTCCTAATTGCTCAACCGATGGTGTGATGGAACGTTCCAAAACCAGTTCCGCTGTAAAACTTTTTTTTGCAATAC
>JBDTGD010000052.1:0-2755 GCA_039937595.1 Ginsengibacter sp.
ATATACCCCGGAAATCATAAAAAGAGGGATATTTCTTTCTTTTATTTCCTGTAGATAAAAATGCCAGTATTCATATTTTACCCAAAGAACCAGGTCGGGCGCTGCGATATCCATCCATTTTTTTGCATACAATTTTGAATCCATGGGCAGATAAAAAACGTTTGGAAAATCCCGGTTGTTTTTAATGATTTCATAACCTGAAGGAGAAAAGAATGTAATTACGATACAAGCATCGGAATTTTCTTTTTTTATCATTTGTAATACGGGACGCACCTGTTCAAACTCTCCGAGACTGGCACAATGAACCCATATTGTTTTTCCGTTGCCTTTGGATTGTAACGACTCTTTTACTTTCTTGAAAACATTTCGTCTTCCGATAATCCATAGTTTTGCTTTTGGATTCCAAAAAGAAACAAGGTAAATACCAATTTTATAGAGGAATAAGAAAAGATGGTAGAATATTATCAAATCATTTAATTGAGCTACAAATCTAATAGCTAATTCTTAATTATTATCAGATATGAAAGATTGCATAAAATACAAAAGGAAGATTCAATCCTTCCGGCATATTTCTTTAAATTAAGTAAAAGCTGGTTGTTTTAAAATGTTATAGTTAAGTAAAAGTTTGATTTATAAAACTTTTATTCCTGCTCGAATATAAGGTTGCAATACCGGATCCGCAGGCGGTAATTCTGTAATTAGCGTATCAATCTTCCTGCTCTCACATACCTGGAACGGCTGCCTGGAATTAATTTTTTCAGAAATAGTTAAGCAAATCAATTTCTGCGCTGATTCGATCATTGCTTTTTTTATCTGCACGACTTCCCAATCATTGTCTGATAAGCCGTTTTCGAGATTGATAGCCGAAATTCCTAAAATGCACAAATCCATTTTTAATTCCTTAATCCTTGAGATAGCATCAGAGCCCACAGTAATTTTAGATTCTTTTGAAATTTTATCACCAATAGCGATTACTTCTATATTGGGATGAAGTATGTATTCTGAAAGAGCAGGAATACTACCGGATATAAATGTGGCCTTCAATTCCAAAGGTAAGGCCCTGGCCATTTCAATGATAGTAGTTCCACCAGTAGTTAAAACAAACATCCCATTTTTAATAAGTGATACAGCTTTTTTTGCAATGATCCGTTTTTGTTGATATGCATACACATCTTTTGAGGAAGTATATGTATTATGAAAAGAAGGAGACAAAGCGCCTCCATGAAATTTTATTACTTTTCCTTCCTCCGCCAGTTGCTGAATATCTCTGCGTATCGTATCGTCTGAAACTTTTACTTGTTTACTCAGATCGGTTGATAACACTTTATTATGCAGATTTACCTGGTGTAGGATAAAGGTTTGCCTCTCAATTTTAAGCATTAGTTAATATTTTTCTTAACAAACCTATATCAAAAAAGTTTTAAAAGCGCTAAAACCGCAATATTTTTTTATTAATACGCAAGAATCAGAAATTTTTAGTAACATTTTAAAAAATACTTCCTTTAATTTGCTAGCGTACTCCTTTATTAACAAGCACTTCCTTTAAATGCAGCATCTTAAATTAAATTGCGGGTATTTGCGTTAATATGTTAATAATTTGTTTATAATAAAAAAAAATAAAGCTAAATAATATTCTATATTTGTTAATCAAAATCAAATTTCTGCGGTAGTTGCGGTTATCAAATAATAATTATCGGCTTAATCTTTTTAGACAAACTTTTTATGAAAAAGAAACTATTACTTGCTTTACTGGGTATATGTTTTATTGTATCCCAATCCCTTGCGCAACAAAAATCAATAAGTGGAAGGGTTACATCTGTTGAGGACGGAACGCCTTTAGCCGGAGTATCGGTAAAACTTAAAGGGAAAAGTACCGGCATCACTACCAATGCTGAAGGCATTTATTCAATAAAAGTAAATACCGGGCAAACGCTGGTTTTTTCTTACATTGATGCTACGCCGGTAGAAAAAGTAGTTGACGCTTCTGATGAAATTGATGTGCAATTAAAACAAGGTGTTCGCACTTTAAATGAAGTTGCGGTTACGGCATTCGGTGTTAAGCAGAATGTAAGAAGTTTGGGATTCTCCACGCAAAATGTAAGTGCAAAAGAAGTAGTAGAATCACAACAGCCGAACATTGTAAATGCACTGCAAGGAAAAGTTGCAGGTGTGCAGATCACTAATTCCAGTGGTGCTCCGGGAGCTTCCGCAAGTATAATGATCCGCGGAGGAAATTCATTAAGCGGAAACAATCAGCCACTATTTGTAGTGGATGGTATTCCTATTGACAATTCGACCCCTGTTGGACAGGGTGGTTTGCTGGCTTCTTACGGCCCTGCGACCAACAGAGCAATTGATATCAATCCAGATGATATAGCTACAATTACCGTACTTAAGGGGCCATCTGCAGCCGCATTGTATGGAATCAGGGCAGCATCCGGTGCCATAGTTATTACTACAAAAAGAGGATCTGGAGGTGCTGCAAGAGTTACCTATCAGGGAACCCTTTCTTTTGATAATGTAAATAAACTCCCCACACTTCAATCTCAATACAAACAAGGTATAGGCGGAGTGTATGATACAACACAATTTTCTTCATGGGGCTCTCAGTTTGCAAAAGGCGACCCGATTTATGATAACCTGAAAAACTTTTTCAAAACATCTTTTACACAAAGCCATGATATCTCAGTAAGCGGAAGTAATGAAAGATCTAATTATTTTGCATCAGGTTCATTGTTTGATCAAGGTGGAATAA
>JBDTGD010000053.1:0-3854 GCA_039937595.1 Ginsengibacter sp.
ATTAAGTTATTGTTTGGCTAAGTTAATAATGTAAAAACAAATTCTGAAAATGATATTTTCAAATGAGTTGTTGAGACAATTTCGGATGTATTGTTTTCCTTTTTTAATAAATGAGAATCTTGAGATAATGGGGAAAATTTGAAATTATTCTTTTATGAAGATGTAGGATTCGTTTCCGCCTGGTGTAAGCGCTGATACGAGTCTCAACGTATCATGACTTATGCTCATAGAAAAGCCGTCATATGTGGATATGACCTGTCCGTCAGCTCCCATTTCATACAATGAAAAAAGTGAAAAGATTCCGGTTGTTTTAAAATTATTCAATTGGAATGATGCACCGGATGGATAATTTGGCGCTGGATTAATCGCATAACTTCCTAGTGAAACAATAAATCCGTTCAGTTTTGAAACATAACTGCTATCATTATTTAATATCAACAACACCGATGAATCTACTGAAGGTTTAGTTATTGTCTGCAAAGGTCCGATTGATGAACTTTTTTGTCTTAATTGCCAATTGCCGACCAAACCTGTATCGGACGATGTATTTTGAGGATTATCTTTATTGCAGGAAATTAAAGCCATAAACAAAACAATTATTGGATAAAATAGTGCCTTCATGAAGTTGTTTTCTTCCATGACACTCTTGTTGCCTCATTCGTTGCATTTGTAATGATATTTTTTTATTTCATCCGGCGTCACATTTAGTAATTGATTTTATAATGAACGAGGCAATAGGCCAAACCGGGAAAGTTTCTAAACTTTCCCATTCTCTGTACTAACGTGTCTTTCAAATAGGAATTCAGCTTATTTATGTGTTTACTACAACAAATGCATCACTGCCCACAAAGCCGCAACAGATATAACCACCCACAACGCAACTCCCTGCACCAAAGGTTTCACGCCTACAGACTTTAAGACTGCACCTGATAATCCGGCGCCTATTAAAAATAACGTAGCAGTTAAGCCAATTTTAGCCAGATGAACCATCACCTCAGATGCAGGATGAATAGCAGGAAAGTAGGTATTTATAACCATGGCCAGAATAAATAACCCGATAAAATAAGGTATTTTAATTTTCTGTTTGCCGGTTTTGAAAAACAACGTCGTAAGGAAAGCTACGGGAATAATCCACAATGCCCTGGCCAGTTTCACCGTAGTGGCTACCTGCAAGGCTTCTGCTCCGTATTTGTTGGCTGCACCTACTACGCTGCTTGTATCGTGGATGGCGATGGCGCTCCATAATCCAAACTGTGTTTGAGAGAGATGTAACTGGTGGCCGATAAATGGGAAAAGAAATAAAGCGATGGAATTTAAGATAAATATGGTACCCAACGCTACAGAAATTTGTTTTTCCCCGGCATTGATTAACGGGCTTATAGCCGCAATAGCACTGCCACCGCATATTGCAGTACCGCAGGAAATAAGATGAGATGTTTTCTTTTCTATTTTCAAAAATCTGCCGAGCAATAAGCCCAAAGAAAGTGTACCGATAATAGAGGCTACTGTAAAAAGAATTCCTTCCCTGCCGGCATGTACTGCGCTTGTTACATTCATACCAAAGCCCAAACCAACAACCGAAACTTTTAACAAGAAAGAAGTGGCTTTGTGATTCAGATGAAGGAAGGGATGACCTACAAACTGTGCCATGGCAAATCCTATCAGCAAAGCAACCGGGGGAGATACAAAAGGTGTAAGACAAAAGATTAAAGCAATTCCAAATACAATTTCCCTTGTAGTGACACTCTTATCTAATAAACTTTTGAATTTTGACGCTTCGGTTTTGACAGATTCTGACACCTGCTCTGGCTGGGCTGTGGTTTGTGTCTCAGGGTGAGCCGTGGTTTGTGTCTTCACAAACCACTTAGGTTCTCTAGGCATCACCGTATTCTCTTCCATAACTGATAAATTTTTATGATGCAAAATTCATCAACATTGTTATGAAAAAGAAATGGTTATAAGTAATCCACTATTACCTGAAGTTATAACGGCTGGCAAATTTCACAAACAATTCCGGCAACGCTTCTGATTGCCCGTGCAACTGTATAAAATAAAAGTACCGCTCAATGTTCATCCCTTTGATGTCAATAATCTGAAGCTCATTTCTTTTCAGTTCGCTTAATATGGAATGCACCGAAAGAAAAGCCATACATCCGGAATGAAACAAATAGGACTTCATACTTTCAGTGCTGGCCAGTTGCATTTCAATTTGTAACTGTTGCAGGTTAAGCCCAACTTTTTTCAATTCATGGGCAATTACTTCTAAGGTACCGGAACCGGGCTCGCGCATCAGAAGGGGAATATTTTTCAGGTCTTTTATTTGTATCGTCCCTTTCTTAGCAAGTGGATTGGAAACAGAAGTGACCAATACGATTTCGTCTTTTATAAATTCCGAGTATTTTATAGAAGCATTTTTTGAGTGGCCTTCAATAATTCCCAAATCAATTTCATTATTTTTTAAAGCATTTTCGATTTCCTCGGTATTTCCGGTTGTGAGTGTTATTTGTACATCTAAGAACTTTTGATGAAATCCCGCCAGAACTGGTGGCAACACGTATTGTGCAATAGTAGAACTAGCTCCTAATCGCAACCTTCCTTCATGCTTTTGAGAAAGCTGGTTCATCTCAAATTCCATGTTGCGGTACATCGCAAATATTTGTTCAACATGATGCAACAAAGTCTTCCCTGCTGCAGTAATCTTTATTCTTGAACCACTCCGGTCAAAAAGTTTTACCCGGAATTCCCGCTCCAGTTCGTGAATGTGTTTGGTGACTGCCGGCTGAGTAATATATAATTCGGATGCAGCTTTAGTAAAGTTGAGGCGCCTGGCCACTGTTTGAAAAACCTGCAAACGAAAGTCGAACATAGGGAGAAGGTTAATTAGTTAATTAGTTTATTAGGCTGAATGATCAAAGCCAAAAGCGTAAAGCCTAAAGCTAAATCGTTTTCTTCAAAGCTATCGGAAGGTTAATTAAAAATTCAGCTTATCCGTTTGTTTACTGTTAGCTCTCACTCTTAACTCTTCACTCATAACTCATCTCTAGTCTCTCAAGAATCATATCACTATAAGAAAGAGAAACATAATCCTCACTTTTTATTCCAAACAATTCAGCGTATTTCCCACATTGTTCTTTTAATTTTTCGATTCCAATATCTCCGGTATTATCGATGGCTTCCACTTCTACAAATGTTCCCAGCTCATCAATAGTGTCAAAATGGAATTTTACATTTTCGATGAAATAAATTTTACGAACTTTTTTCACCACCACTTTTATACCATGAAGTTTGGTAAGAATATCTTTCAATGATTTATCGGGCTGATGTTGGTATAATAGAACGTCCGATAGTTTGGCATCGGCTATATTTTGCCTTTCGTAATAGATCAGTGCATTTTCTATATTTCCTTCGCGAAGTTTCAATCGTCCTTTTGCTACGTTAAAATAAGTGTCGGTTTGTTGATCTTTTCCGAAAAATATTGGATTCAGCGGAAGCAATTTTTTTTCAAGAGCGTCTAAATTGGCCGTTCTTGCTTTGAATTCAAAATTGATATGTGGCATACGGATTTTGATTGGCATCAATTAAACCTAACGCGATCTTTATCAGTATTCAATCTTAAAGCTTTGTCTATTTCGCCCAATTGAGATGATAAGAAGGAAGCATATCTTGATCTCGCTTCGCCGTCATTTTTTAAATTATTTTTTTTGCAAAATTCCAGTAACGCATCCAACTTTATCCGGACAGGGCTTACTGCCATACCCTCCTCTTCAAGGCCGTTCCTCGCCTTCATAAACTGCACTAACCAATCTTCATAAGTATCACACATACTTTCTCTGTCGTCAGAGATTTCCAAAAGT
>JBDTGD010000054.1:0-3818 GCA_039937595.1 Ginsengibacter sp.
CCAAAATTTTAAAAATCAATCCCCGTCCACGTTTTTTTATTTTTCTCGTATTTCTCGTAATTAAATTTATACAACTTTCCGGGGCGATGTGCTACATCCTGCTCATCCTCTTCTAAATCAACCAAAAAATCCATTTTGAAAAATTTCTTCCTAAAATTTCTTCTATCTAATTTTTTATTCAGAATCGCCTCATACAAGTCTTGTAATTCGCGAAGAGAAAACTTTTCTGGTAATAAGCTGAATCCAAGGGGATGCTCCTGCACTCTTTTCTGGAGCCAGGAATAACAGTAGTCAAATATTTTTATATGATCAAATAATAATTCTTTGACGCTACTTACTTCGTGCCACCTCAATTCGTTATCCAATATTTTTAAGTGATGATGCTTGATATTAATTAAAGAGCAATAAGCTACAGAAACTACTCTTCCGGCGGGATGACGGCTCACTTCTCCAAAAGTATGGACTTGCTCAAGATAAAGATGATTTAAGCCCGTCCGTTGTTTTAGAACACGCGATGCGCTGGCATCCAGGTCTTCGTTGGGTTTTACAAGATCACCCAAAAGCGAGTAGTTATCGTGGTATTTTTTTAAGTCTGAGCGAATCAATAATACTTTCAATTTGCTGTCGTCAAAACCAAAAATGACACAATCTACCGAAAGAGCTATTTTATTACTACTCTGAACTTCAGACTGGAGACCTTTTAGTGTCTTTATTGGACTATTTTCTTTTTCCATTATTGACATAAATTGTAAAGCCCTGCGAAAAGGGGATTCTGGTTAGTTTTAGTAATTTTATAAGCTTAGTTTGGGGCGGGTAGTTTTTTTCCACAGGCGATAAAAGAGTTTTTTAAAAGTTATTCATTATACACTACGACTCATTTTTATACAGAGATAGATTATATTATGTAAATAAAACACATTATTCTGTAAAAATTCTTTCCGGCGAGATTTTTTTTTGATTCCTAAAGAATGAAGGGATCAATTACTTAAATAAGTGAAATGTGATAAAGCTCATTACATAGGCCAGTCCCGTCATATAGACGAGCATGATAATAGGCCATTTCCACGTGTGGGTTTCTCTTTTTACAACAGCAAGCGTACTCATGCATTGCATAGCCAGCGCATAAAAAACCAGTAGCGATAATCCTGCAGCTAGTGTATAAACCTTTGCACCGTTTGGCCACGTGGCGGCATTCATTTTTTGGCGAAGCGTCGCGCTGCTTTCATCTACATTATCACCTACGCTATACAAGGTGGCCATTGTGCCTACAAATACCTCGCGCGCAGCAAACGAAGTTATTAGGGCAATTCCTATTTTCCAATCATAACCCAAAGGCCGTATTACCGGCTGAATAGCTTTGCCCAACATGCCTGCGTAGGAGTTTTCAAGGTGCTCCGTAGCTTCAAGTTTATGATATTCGCCGGATTGAGAAGGATTTTGTTGAACCAGCGTTGCATATTTTGTAGTGACTGCCTTCATTTTCTCCGGCGGCCCATAAGTACTCAACACCCAAAGCAATAAACTTATTACCATTATTACTTTTCCAGCTTGCACCACGAATATTTTAGCTCTCTCTACCATCGTGGTAAGAATGTTTTTCCATCTCGGACCGCGATAAGCCGGAAGCTCAAGGATAAAGAAGCTTTTTTCGCTGCTTTTTATAAACCATTTCATTACGAAGGCGGCAATTAATGCCATAAATGTCCCCAGGAAATACATGAGCATCATTACCATTCCTTGCAGACTAATAAACCCAAAGTACATCTTATGAGGAATCACCAAAGCAATCAATACGGTGTATACCGGCAGTCGGGCGCTGCAGCTCATAAGTGGAGTACACATTATGGTAAGCAACCTTTCTTTCTTATTTTCAATGCTCCGTGCGCTCATAATAGCAGGTACCGCACAGGCGAGACCACTGACCATAGGCATTACACTCTTGCCGTTAAGCCCGGCTTTGCGCATAATTTTATCAGTGAGAAAACTAATGCGGGCCATATAGCCTGTATCTTCCAACAGCGTGATCAATCCAAATAAAATCATGATTTGCGGGACAAAAACAATGATGCCGCTGAGGCCTGCAATTATTCCATTTATAAATAGATCGGTAAACCATCCTGCAGGGAGTAAATTGCCAAGCCATTTGCCCGCCTCGGCAAATGTCCATTCAATCCCGTTCATTGGAAATTGGGCGATCACAAAAACACTTTGAAACAATAAAAAAAGTACTGCCAATAATATTACGTAGCCCCAGGTCCGGTGCAATAAAATATCATCAAGTTTTTGCGTAAAAAGTGCTTTTTGCAACGGGTCGGTCTCTACAACCGTTTGCTTCATGATTGTTTTTATTTTCCCATACCGTTGCAAAATTTCTTCGGCCTGTGTTTTTGTAGGATTGAATTTCGTTTCTACTTCAATATTTTCTATTTCTTCCTGGTGTTTGTTGTTAAGCGTAAAATTTTCATGATTAATAAGATAATGCACCGCCCTGTAATTGCTGATTTCCGGGAAAATATACTGAACCTTCTTAATGGCTTCGGACGCCATCGGTTCCATATTTATGAATTCGCGTCCGGAAATATCATTCGGATTTTCAGCTGTTTGAGTAATTGCTTTTTTTAATTCAAGGATCCCTTTATTTTTCCTTGGATTTACCGGAATTATCAAAACGCCCAACTCTCTTTCCAAACCCGCAACGTCTACCCGAATATTGTTTTTCTTAGCAATGTCCATCATGGTAAGTGCTATCACCACTGGCATTTTGAGATCAATAATCTGGGAACAAAAAAGAAGATTTCTTTTTAAATTGCTTGCATCGGCCACTAATACAATAATATCAGCTTTTATATGGGGATCCTGGTCCAGCAATACTTTATAAGACACCCATTCGTCATTTCTTTTTGGATAAAGGCTATAGGTTCCGGGCAGGTCAATAATTTTTGCGGAGAGCTTTTCTGAGATTCTGCTCAAGCCTGTTTTTTTATCTACAGTTACACCCGGGAAATTGCCGACTTTTTGATTTAACCCAGTGAGTGAATTAAATAGTGAACTTTTCCCGCTATTGGGATTCCCCACTAAAGCAATATGCAACTGTTGGCTCAAATTATTTTTATATAATCGACAAAAATACTCGTATAAGGTTGAAAATTTTTTACGAAATCAGGAAAGAGATATTTGGCATGATTATTTTATCATACCGTTTGCTAAAATATATTCGTCTTAGATTTGTATTTTAAAATTGAACCCCCGCTTATGAAAAATTTGTTACTTTTTTTAATTCTTGTATCACAATTCGCCTTTGGCCAAAAGCTCAAAAAGTCAGACAAGCAAATTATTGAGAATATTAAAACCGAAATCACCTTTCTCTCCAGCGACAAAATGGAAGGTAGGAGAACCGGGAGTCCGGGAGAAAAGATGGCTTATGAATATTTATCAGGTCAGTTTGAGAAAACGGGCTTAATTCCTAAAGGCGACGGCAATAGTTATACACAAGCGTTCGAAATAAATGAAGGGAAACAAATTTTACCGGCTACTCATTTTATTATTAATGGAGATTCACTAGACAATAGCAAAGATTTTTTCCCTTTTATTTTTAGCAGTGATGGCAAAATACAAGCTGGTGCATCACCCGCGTTTCAGGAAAAAGGAATGCCCTGGTTTTTGGATATTAATGACAATTTGAAAGACAATAAAAATAATCCGCATTATGACCTGCAACAAGCGATCATAAAAAAAGCACTGGAATTTGAAAAAAAAGGCGCTTCTGCCTGCATTGTGTATAATTCCGGCACCATCGGGGATGAGCTAACGTTTGATGG
>JBDTGD010000055.1:0-2921 GCA_039937595.1 Ginsengibacter sp.
GTAATCGGCAACATTAAGGATTGTGCTTCCTGCGGATCTTCATTAACCACACTACCTACCGCTGCGAATAACGAGGCATAAAAAAGATAACCGGCTACGAAGTAAAAAAGAAAACAAGGTATGATAAGCGCCCAGTTAGGAGATGACAGAAATGTAGCTTTAGTGTTTAAAAAATTCATCGCTGTAGAATTGTTCGCGGCTGCACCCATAGTTGAATTCATAGCCTGCGCGTGTTGTAACGTTTCAGAAGAAAGGAACGAAGTAGAGATGGTTGATAAAAGAACAATTAGTACTATCCATATTAATAATTGCGTAAGGCCTACTGCAGCTATTCCCAATATTTTTCCCGTCATTAGCTGAAACGGTCTTACAGAGCTAATAATCACTTCTGCAATCCGGTTCATTTTTTCTTCCATTACGCCGCGCATTACTGCAGCCCCATAGATAAACAATGTAATGTAAATTAAGAATCCACTGCCATACCCAATCCAATAAGATAATTCTGAATTCGATTTCTCAGTTTTATTACCTTGTTTCACCACGGTGCGAAAATGATACATGCCATTTTCATTCAGCTTATTAATGGAATCAAGAATTTTTTTATCAATATTGTTTTGCAAAAACGCCTGATTTCTGATCGCATCATCGATCTGATCTTTTATTTTATCTTCAGCATCCATACCCAATTGTTTGGTGGATATTAAAGAAATAGAATCGTTGGAAGAATTATAATCTCCAGGTATTTTTAGGAAAGCGGTATATCCTTTTTCCTGGAAATTAGTGGCATTTACATCCGTTTGAAATTCATAAGTAATTATCGAGCCACTTTGAAAACTGTTTTTAAAAATCCCGTTGCTATCTGAAACCGCTACTTTTTGCTTTTCAGCACTACTGGTGGCGGAAAAATACGCTGATGCAAAAATAAATCCTATAAAAAAAAGTGGCAAAAGAATGGTAGAGAGAATGAAAGACCTGTTTCTTACTCGTGTTGAATATTCCCGTTTAATGACCAGCCATATTTTGTTCATTATAAATGGTTAATTGTTTGATTAGTTAATTCGTTCATTAGTTGCACGAGGCTGAAGGCTACAAGATCAAGTCTGCTTCCCCGCCACTTTTATGAATATATCGTTTAGCGATGGAAGTATTTCGTTAAAGGAAATAATTCCCGCGTCTTGATTTAAAATTTCCTGCAACACATTTGCAGGCTTATATCCGTCTCTTATTTTTACAGTCAGATTCTTTTCTTTTATATTGACGATATCAAAAGCATTAAAACGATTACTGTGAATAGTTTCAGGCAGTACATCAAATCCCACTCTAAAGATATGTTCCTTAAAATCATCCTTGATCTGGCCTACGCTTCCATCAAGAATCTTTTTGCCATTATTTACAAGGACAATATTATTGCAAATCTCCTCTACCTGTTCCATTCTGTGCGTGCTGAAAATGATGGTGGTTCCCTGGCTTGCAAGTTTGAAAATTTCATCTTTGATCAAATTACTGTTTACGGGGTCAAGGCCACTGAAGGGCTCATCCAGGATCAATAATTTGGGATCATGAAGAACTGTGATAACAAATTGCAATTTTTGCCCCATGCCTTTACTCAAATCATTTACCCTTTTGTTCCACCAGCTTTCCATTTCAAATTTCATAAACCATTCCTTTATTTTTTTCATGGCATCACGGCGGCTCATTCCTTTCAGCATTGCGAGATACAGCGCCTGCTCGCCTATTTTCATTTTTTTGTACAAGCCTCTTTCTTCGGGCATGTAGCCTATTTTAGAAATATCATTTACCTGGTTAAATTTTCTTCCTTCGAATAGAATATTGCCGCTATCTGGATAAAAAATGCCAGTGATCATTCTAAGCAAAGTGGTTTTCCCGGCGCCATTAGGCCCTAATAAACCAAAGATGTTTCCTTCTGAAATGGAGAAACTGATATCATCAACTGCCTTATGCGTAGCGTAGTATTTTTTTAAGTTCTGTAATTCAAGTATCGTCATTATTATTTTTTATAGATCTTCAATCTAATTAGCAAACTCCAAAACGGTTGCGAAGATATGGACAAGAAATTTTATCTGGAAGGAAGAAAGGAAAGAGCCAGGTAAAAAAAAACCTGCAAAAAAATTGCAGGTTTTAAATATTTATAATTCTATTGAATTTACAACTGGTGTAAAATACTTTGATCCTTGGTTTCCAAGACAGAAAATCCCATTAAATATTCGTCCACTTTGCGTGCGCATTCCCTTCCTTCAGATATGGCCCAAACAACCAGGGATTGTCCACGGCGCATATCCCCTGCCGTAAATATTTTTGAAATATTAGTATGGAATTCTTTTTCTGATGCTTTTACATTGCCTCTGCTATCAAGTTCAACATCAAGCTGGCTTAGCAAACCTTCATGTTGAGGGTGTACAAATCCCATGGCCAGGAACGCGCGTTCACAAGGAATTTCAGTTTCACTACCAGCCACTTCTACAAATTGAGCAGGTTTACCCTCTTCAGTTAATTTCCATTGAAGATCCACAATTTTTAACGCTTTCAGGTTTCCTTTCCCATCGCCAATAAATTCTTTGGTAGCGATTGCCCAATGACGTTTAGCACCTTCTTCATGTGAACTGGTTGTTTTTAAAATCATGGGGTAGGTAGGCCAAGGCATATAAGGAGTACGACTTTTAGGCGGCATCGGCATTAGTTCGAATTGTGTAACTGTAAGGGCTTTTTGGCGGTTGGAAGTTCCTACGCAATCGCTTCCTGTGTCTCCGCCACCTATTACCACTACGTTTTTACTAGTGGCTAAAACATCTTCTTCCTTTACTTTCTTATGCGATACTCTTTGATTTTGCTGCTTTAAAAAGTCCATTGCAAAATGAACGCCTTTTAATTCTCTTCCTGGTATTTCCAAATCCCTCGGAACC
>JBDTGD010000056.1:0-5566 GCA_039937595.1 Ginsengibacter sp.
GAAACAGCAAACCAGAATCATTAAATTGAGTAACCACCGTCATTACTTTCGAAATTAATACCTTTTATTTTTACACTGGTTTCTCATAACTATATTGGAATAATTCAGGGCTGGATTTTTATCCTGGCCCTTTTCTTTATACGCTATTGTCGTATTATCTTACCATCTTCCATTTCTATGATCCGGTCTGTCTTTTCTGCAAAACTGTTGTCATGGGTGACCACCAGCAGTGTTTGATTGAATTCGCTCGTCAACCGCTTAAAAATATTAAAAACGACTTCTGAATTTTTTACATCTAAATTACCCGTTGGTTCATCACACATAATAATGTGCGGATCATTAATCAATGCCCTTGCAATTGCAACGCGCTGCTTTTCGCCACCTGATATTTTGTTGGATCTTTTGTGTGCTAATTGATCGATTCCCAACATGGCTAACTTTTCCAATGCCCGGCCTTGTATTTCCTTCTCAGGGTATCTATTTAATTTCAATGCTGGCAGCATTACATTTTGCAACACACTAAATTCATTCAGCAAGTAATGAAACTGAAAAACAAAGCCAATCTTTTCATTTCTGACCCTTGCCAGTTCTGCCTCCGTTTTCTTTCCCATGCTAATGTTATCAATCAACAGTTCGCCATCATAATCTGTATCCATGGTAGATAAAATATAAAGCAGCGTGGATTTACCGCAACCCGATTTACCGATCACAGATACAAATTCACCTTTGTCAATAGAAAAAGAAATATCGTTAAGCACTTTCACTTTTATAGGATCGTAAAAATATTTTGAAATTCCCCTGGCCTCTAAAATCGTTTCGCTCATTTATTTTCCTTTAATGATGATAACAGGATCTGTCTTTCCCGCTTTACGGGCTGGAAATAAACCTGCGAGATAAGTGGTAAAAAGAGAAAACATAATTCCAATCATATAAAAAGCAGGATTATAATCTACGGGATATGTTTTAACTGTTGGCAGTGCAGTTGTTGTAAAGGGAATTTGAGCAATTACAACCGAAACTGAAAAACCTAATAATAATCCAAGCAGCCCACCCAAAATGCCGATCGTAAGTGAGATAACCAGGAAAACTCTTTTAATATCGCTACCTGAAAAACCAGTTGCTTTTAGTATGGCAATGGAATCCATTTTTTCATAGATCATCATGTTCAAAATGTTATAAATACCAAAGCCCGCCACTACCAATAACACAATGCCTACGGCATAAGAAATGATGAGACGCACCTTGCTTCCGGTTTCAAATTGGGCATTGGCCGTTTGTATATCTTCGGCGTCAGTGTCATACAAATTTTCATATTCTCTTGCTACGGCTGGTGCCATATCCATGTCTTTCAATTTTATTTCAATATCCGTGATATAGTTACTGGCTCTACCTAAAATTTTCTGTGTAGTCGCCAAAGACGCAAAACTCTGCACCTTGTCTATATCATTAACACCCGATTGAAAAAAACCTACCACTTTTAAAGAATAACGATCCCCTTCTGTTGTCATCACCTGCACCACATCACCGATGTCTACCAGCATTTTTTCAGCAAGAGATTTTCCTAAAATGATACTGTTAGAAATACTTTTTAAATCGGAAGCTTTTCCCTGCGTTATATAATCTGAAAAATGAAAAAGACGACTTTCTTCCTCTACTTCTATACCGTTCACTATTCCATTGATATCAATAACTCCATTATTAAAAAACACCTGTGCCATAATACGCGGTACAAAACCCAGCACCCTTTCATCTTTTTTAAGTGATTCCATAATGAATCCACTGTTATAAATTTCCATCCTTCCGCCTGATGGCTTTAATGAACTGATAAAATTGTAAGAACTTTTGTATATCCCCGATTCATTTACGGGCTGGCGGCTATTAGGTTTTATTTCATTATAAAGGCGTACATGAGGTGTACGGTTAAGCATCAGGCCATCAAGCAGATCATTTAATCCCGTCATAAAACCCAACATGGCAATGAACATTCCTACACCGAACATAACGCCAAAAGCTGCTACCAGCGACTGTTTCCTCCTGGCAAGTAACAGGGATTTTGCAATATTTAATAATAATTTTATTTGCATTATTGAGGTTTGAAAATGATATCACTGGAAGTTAACCCTTTAATAATTTCAACTTTTTGATAATCTTTAAGCCCGGTTACTACTTTTCTCTTTTTATCTTTTTCAACCAATACCATCGAATCATTTATTAAATAACTTCTCGGGATGGTAAGTGCATTTTCTTTTGATTGAATAATTATATTTGCTTCTGCAGTTAGGTTAGGATATAAAACAGGTGGTTGCTTTACAAACTCAGCTTCTACCGTAAAGGATTTACTTCGTTCATTCATTAAGGGAATTATTTTAGAAACTTTTGCCTCAAACACTTCTCCTTTATAACTGTCCATTGTAAGCATTACTATTTGTCCTAATTTAATTTTGGCAATATCATACTCATCAATTTGCATCTCTAATAAAAAGACGGTAGCGTCTCCAATGATGGCCAAGGGAGTTTGAGGAGTTACCATTTCTCCCTGCTCTTTTATTAACGAATAAACTTTGCCATTCATCTCACTCTTAATGACAAAATCGCTTTCCCGGTATTGGCTGATGGATAGATTATTTTTTGCCTGCTTTGCATTAAATTCAAGTTCTTTCAACAAGTCGTTGTACCTGATCTTTGCAGACTCAAGTGTAGTTTTAGAATTTTTATAGGCCAATTCCCGTTGTTCCACTTCCATTTTGGTACCTATATTTTCATTCCATAATTTTTTTTGGCGTTGATACAACAAAGAATCATTGCTACATTTACTTTGTGCCAGTGCTATACTATTTTTTGCATCAGTCAATTTTTCCCTGTTGGTGTTGACGTCAGCATATCCTGCTGCCAGGCTTGCATTTTCACGGTTAACCGTGGAGCTTTTATCCATAACCTGCATTAATGGATCACCTTTTTTCACCAAATCATTTTCTGTAACGAATATTTTATTGATGATACCGGTAACTGTTGCAAAAGTCTGGTACTGATCTTTTGATTTTATAATTGCTGAGGCATACACTGATTCAGTAATATTTTCAGAAACGGGCTTTGTTTTTTCAACCTTATTGTTGCAAGAAAAAAAAAGGAAAATAAATGATATTCGTGTTATTGTAATCCCCATAGTAAACTGCGTATTTTTTGCTGACTGATCATTTAATACTTTGCTCATTTCCATAACATACACTTACTTAAATTTCTTCTCATTTTTTATCAATTCAAACAATCTGTCAACATCATCCTTATTACACAATGCTGTCCCCGCATTTAGTGTTGCTGCAGTGCCGCACGCAACACCATACTGCAACGCTTCCATAAGGCTTTTCCCCTGTGAAATATAAA
The DNA here is from genome assembly GCA_039937595.1 of Ginsengibacter sp. GTDB lineage: Bacteria > Bacteroidota > Bacteroidia > Chitinophagales > Chitinophagaceae > Ginsengibacter. Next base: position 3,382 of record JBDTGD010000056.1, read on the forward strand.
GAACAATGCCAGCTACCATACTATCACCGGCACCTACCGTGGTCTGCCCTTTTACGATTGGAGCATCAACTTTATATGTACCCTCCCTGCTGATCAGCATAGCACCCAATGCACCCATAGATACCACTACAATTCCACAGTTCCCGTTCTGGCTTAAGTCCTTTGCAAGACGTTCTATGTCGTTTGTTTCTATGGTTTCCGCGCCCGCCATTGCACTGAGTTCTCCTAAATTTGGTTTTATCAGATAAACGCCCTCATCAATAGCACGCAGGAGCGCTTCCCCTGTGCTATCAACAATTAATTTTCTTTTTTGTTTTTTAGCAATCTTTGCCAGCCTCGCAAGTATGTCTGTCGGAACCCCAGGCGGCAGACTTCCGCTGGCAACAATAAACTCCGAATGATTTACTTCTATTGTTTGTAAACATTGTTGCCATTCATCTTCGGATAAATGTTGGCCCGGCATCCCAAAGCGGTACTGTTGATTAGTAGCCGCATCCAAAACAATCATGTTTTCCCTGGTGTGCTGTTTGGTTTCGATATTCAGCACCGGTATATTTTCCTGCTCCAGAAGTATATTTAAAAACTTTCCGGAATATCCTCCTGAAGGATAAACGGCGATTGCTTCACCGCCAAGTTTTTTAATTGCTCTCGCCACATTGATTCCGCCGCCACCAGGCTCAAAAACCGGTGGCGTACACGTTAACTTCTTTTCCGGTTTAAGTACTTTCACAGAAGTGCTCTTGTCAATGCATGGATTAAAAGTGATAGTAATAATATCGTTCATCGCGCCGGCTTTTAAGTGAAATCTTTAAAAAAATTATTCTTGCAGAGAAAGTTCATTCAAATGGTTGTCTCTAATGTGCATAGCATCCAGCTTGCAAGTAAGTTGTTCATTTATTTCCTTCTTTTCGCGCAGCCACTCATTCTCCATTTGTTTTATTAATTGCTTTTCATGTTGTTCCAAAGCATCTGTGCTAAAAGTTTGCAAAAGCACCACAATCTTGCGTTTAACACGTAAATTAATAAATAGACTCAGCCATTCACCTAATTCCTTCTCATCAAATAAAATGCTTTGCTGCTTAGTAAGGAAAGGTTTGAGGACTGGCAGATTATAATAAATATCTTCAATAAATTTTCGAGCATTATCCAATGCCTCTTCACCCTGGCGACCAGATATTTCTCCAATTTCATAGAGGGTATAATTAATAAAACTGGTTATGGATTTGTTGGTGAGCTGGCCCGGTAAAGTAGCCAGAATTTCATACTCATCATTAAAAAAATCGTAGTCCGGATCTATATATTCGCTGCTCAGACTTTTCCAATATTTAAATTCCTTTTCTAACGTTTTCACATAAAAAACCGGAATATGCTTTGAAGATTTTTTTAAATATCCACTTGCTTCATCTAATTGTAGATGAAAATTCTGAATGATGCCCAGGTACCCGTATATTACCCTCATCTTCCTGGTGATGTTGCAGGATAATCCATCTTCAGATTCCATACTTATTAAGCGAAGAAAAACTTTGAGTTTTCTTATTTCAATTCTGAATTTGCGAATATCTTCGGCTTCAAAATGTTCAATGGCTTTATGGAAATATTCCTTAATTTTTTTAAAGCTGCTTTTAATAAATTCATCCAATTCTTCTTTTCTCATAAAATGTTTTTAAAACTAAACAAGTGATTGTTTCATCTTTTAATGGCGTGCTGAATAAATAACTCATATAATTTTTCAAGCACGAAAACAAGAGCAGTTCTAAATAAATAGAAACCCATTGCCATAAATGCTATAGTCATTATCCAGGCGAATTACTTTTCGATTTTCAACCGGGTAATATCATGATTTGATGTTTCCATTTTTATTGGAAATTTTCAAAGCCGAAATTAACGGTATAATTAAAAAATCATTATGATTTTGATCATTACAAAGGGTGATATGCAACATACGGGGAGGCAAAAAGAACTTCAAAAATTCTTAATGTTGTTGATTTTCAAAACCAGAAGATGTTAATGGAGACTTTACTTAGATGCTACCGGAGATTAAAGAAAATCTCGCAAACTCATTTCTTTACAATACAGCAGGCAAACTTATTTTGAAGATTCCTGATTTCTTGGCAATCATTTAGTAACATCACTTTTTAATTCATTAAAATTTTCATTGTAATTCCTTGACCAGGATCATGAAAAT